>CAZJOU010000046.1:7007-12270 GCA_964547685.1 uncultured Treponema sp.
GATAAATATTCAAAACAATATTTGTACGATTTTCTTCCAAAAGAAGAAGATTCTGAACCAGAAACAGAAAATGACACTCAGGAACTTGAACTTATAGAAAATCCAAATAAAAAAGATAAAAACGGAAGAACTTCGCTTATGCTTGCTGCAAAAAGCGGAAACGACTGGGAAATGCGTTCGCTTATTCATTCAAATGCAGATGTAAATTTACAAGATAAAGATGGATGGACAGCATTAATGTACGCAGTTCGCTACCAAGACAATATGGACGCAATAAATCTTTTACTTTCTGCTGGTGCAAAAACTGATATAAAAAATAAATACGGAACAAATGCTTTGCAAATTGCCGCTGGATATTCTAACAATCCAGAAATTGTAAAAAAACTTATGTCAGTTTCGAATCCAAGCGCGGACGACGTTTTTAAGGCATATATAATGGCACTTACAACAAATTCTGCAAATAACGTTGTAACGCAAATTTCAAAATTAAAAGTATTTATTTCTTACAATGTTTCGCAAAATCGTTTTTACGAAGGAAGAACTCCTTTAATGTATGCTGCAGAATATTCTTCTTCTACAGAAGTTATAAAACTTTTGCTTGATAACGGAGCTTCTAGCAAAATAAGAGCACCAAACGGAAAAACTGCTTTTGATTATGCGGAACAAAACAAACTTTTAGAACACGATAAAATTTATTGGTCATTAAACCAACATTAATAAGGCAAAAAATGAGAATTACTGGCGGAAAACTTAAAGGCAGAGTTATAAAATGTCCAGATGGCGTTATTCGCCCTGCAATGGACAGAATGAGGGAATCGGTTTTTGCAGTTTTAGGCGATTTAAGTGGAAAATCTTGGTTAGATTTATTTAGCGGTTCGGGAACTATTGCAATAGAAGCAGTTTCTAGAGGCGCAGAACACGTTGAACTTTGCGAAAAAGACAAAATTAAAATAAACACAGTTTTAGAAAATGTTTCTGTAACAGAAAAAGAATGTGGCGTAAAAATTCAATGTCATTTTATGCCTGTTGAATATTTTATAAAAAGGTGCAAAAACACTTTTGACTACATTTTTTTTGATCCGCCTTTTCCGTATAAGTTTCATGAACAGTTAGTTTTAGAAGTAGATAAAAAAGGAATGTTAAATAAAAGCGGAACTATAATGGTTCACAGACCAGAAGAACATTTTATGCCAGACACAATTGGAAACCTTGCAAGAACAGACCAAAGAACATACGGACGTTCCATTGTAGATTTTTACAGTTATAAATAACAAAAAAAATAGTAGTACAAAAAGTACTACAAATTTGCTAAAAAAAATTGACAAATTGTTATTTTTTGATAATATTAATTTCAGATAAATCGAGAGGAAAAATCCCTAATGAAAGATGAGCTAAAAACTCAAATTGATTCAAAGCAAGGTTCTGAAGGTTTTATAAAAGTTACCGACAATCCTGTAAAAACCTTAAATTCGGAACAAAAAGTTATTCTAAATAGAAAAGGCAATGCTCTATTTAACCAAGGTCAAATAGAAAACGCCAGACGAATATTTATAACAACTGGCTATTCAGACGGACTTACTAGAGTTGGGGATTATTACCAGAAAAAAAACGAACCTTTAAAGGCACTTAAACAATATATTCTTGCACATAACAAGAATAAGGCAGAACCGATTTACGAAGAAATTGCAAAAGTTGTTTCTTGCGCATTAAAAGGTTAGCGAAAAAAAATCGTTTTTTTGACGGTGGGAGAAACTATGATTGAAAATTTAGACGACAACCTTTTAACTGAACCACAAGAATTGTCGTTTCCAGCAGCAAAAGGTTTAGAAAATAAAGAAGATTCAGAAAAGAACGAAAAATCAGCTTTAATTTCAGAACTTTCTATTCAAGGCTACCAAAAACTAAAAGCAAACGACATAAATGACGCAAAAGAATATTTTAAGCGCATTCTTGATCTTGACGAAAACAATAATTATGCGCTTGTTGGTTTAGGCGATTCTGCAAGAAAACAAAACAATTTTATAGAAGCAATAAACTTTTACAATGAATGTTTAAAATTTCACCCAGCGAACAGTTATGCACTTTTTGGACTTGCCGACTGTTACAAAGCATTAGGACAATACAGTAAAGCCATAGAAATTTGGGAAGAATACTTAAAACACGACGAAAACAATATTACTGTTTTAACCCGCGTTGCAGATGCGTATAGAAAAATCCACGATTTTAAGAAATCTAAAGAATTGTACCAAAAAGTCTTAGAAATAGAAGAAGATAATCCTTATGCGTTAATTGGTTTAGGTCATCTTTACTACGATTTTAAAAATTACAAAGAAGCCTTAAAATATTGGACAAAAATGTACGGATTGAACAAAGACAACCTTGATATAAGAATTTTAACTTCGATTGGAAATTGTCACCGAAAATTAAAGACATTTAGCGAAGGAATTCCTTATTTTGAAAAAGCGTTAGAAATTGAACCAGAAAATTTTTATGCGCTTTTTGGTCTTGCCGACTGCTATCGAGGAATGAATAAACAACACAAATCAATAGAATATTGGAGTAAAATTCTTAAAATAGATCCAGAAAACAAAGTAATTCTTACTAGACTTGGCGACGCTTATAGAAATATTGGCGATTACAAAAATGCAGAATTTTATTACAAAAAAGCACTTGATATTGATTTTGATATTTACGCCGCAATGGGACTTGCTCTTATTTGTAAGTGTCAAGAAAAATACGACGAAGCAATAGGAAGATTTAAAAATCTTATAAAAAATGATACTAAAAATTACCGCTTATATATTGATTTAGCCGATTGTTACTTAAAAAAGAAAAACAAAAAAGATGCAATAAGAACTTTAGAATCGTTCCAAAGATTAGGAATTCATAGTTCTGCAGTAAACGAACTTCTTGACTATATAAAAGCATAATAATAATCTTTCGTAAAAAGTATGAAAAAAATTGCATTATCTGGACTTTTTCCCGAAGAAATTACTGAACAACTTAATATTTTGCAAAAATTTCGAGGAAATCAGATTTTTAAATGGATTGGAAACGGCGCAGATTCTTTTGAAAAAATGACAAACCTTTCTAAAGAATTGCGTTCTGAACTTTCTGAAAAAGCAGAAATTTATTCTTCTACTGTAAAAAAAGTTTTAAAAGATCCAGACGGAACAATAAAATTACAAATTCTTTTAAAAGACGGAAACGCTGTAGAAACTGTTCTTCTTACAGACAAAGAAGACCGAAAAACTGCTTGTGTTTCTTGCCAAGCCGGTTGCGCAATGAAATGCGCTTTTTGTATGACTGGAACGCTTGGACTTGCTAGAAACCTTGAACCAAACGAAATTGTTGAACAATTTTTATTTCTTGAAAAAGAATGTGGTCATTTAGACAACATTGTTTTTATGGGAATGGGCGAACCTATGCAAAATTTAGGCGCAATTCGTAAAGCTATAGCAATTTTAACAGACGAACGCGGAAGAAATCTTTCGGGGCGTCGCATAACTCTTTCTACTTCTGGAATTGTAAAAGGAATTTACGACCTTGCAGATAATGGACCAAAAATAAGGCTTGCGGTTTCACTAACAACAGCCGATCCAGAACTTCGCGAACAAATTATGCCAGTTGCAAAAGGAAATCCCCTGCCCGAACTAAAAAAAGCAATTTCGTATTATGCGCAAAAAAGTGGAAAGCGCGTTACATTAGAAGCGGCATTGCTAAAAAACAAAAACACAAGTCGGGAAAGCGCAAACAGAATGATTGAATTTGCAAAAAATCTTAATGTAAACATAAATCTTATTCCGTGGAATCCTATTCCCGGACTTAACTTTGAAGAGCCAGACGAATTTGAAGTGCGAAATTTTATAAAAATGCTAGATAACGCTGGCTTAAACGTTACTTTACGAACAAAACGTGGCAGAAAAATTGGTGGCGCGTGCGGTCAACTTGGAAAAACAAATCTATAAAAGTTCAACTTTGAATTTTTTGTTACATTTATTAAATCACTAATATTTTTCTTGAATTCTAGCAAAATCTCTCTTATAATTAAATTAACTACTAAATGGAGTTAATTTATGCAGAAAAAAATATATGTAGCAGGTATGTTTGACCCAGACACAGCAGGAAAAGTTGATGCAGCAGTAAAAGGCGTTGCAGGAGTTACAAATGTTGTAGCAAATCCTGATAAATCGCAAGTACTTGTTGACTTTGACGAAGGAACTGCCGGCATTGAAGATGCTATTAACAAAGCAATTTCAAGCACTGGTGTAGAAGTTTTAGCATAAAATGACGCTTGTAATACTTGATAGCCAAGCATTAAATCCCGGTGATTTAAACTGGGATTTTTTTAAATCTTATGCTGACGTAACTATTTATCAGCAGACTCCAGAAAATCTTGTTGCCGAACGAATTGGTAACGCAGATGCTATTTTAATCAATAAAATAAACATAAATTCAGAATTATTAAAAAAATGTAAAAATCTTAAATATATTGGAATTCTTGCAACTGGATACAATGTTGTTGACATAAATGCCGTAAAAAACGCTAAAATTATCGTTACTAACATTCCGTCTTACAGCACTTCGGCAGTGGCTCAACACACATTTGCTCTTCTTATGCATTTTTCTAATCAAGTTGATTTTCATAATAATTCAGTTTTAAATGGCGACTGGAAAAAAGCGCCAATTTTTTGTTATTGGAAAAAGCCTTTATTTGAATTAGAAGGCAAAACGCTTGGCATAATTGGATACGGAAACATTGGAAAAAAAGTTGAACAAATTGCCCTAGCCTTTGGAATGAAAACTCTTATTTTTCCGCATAAACCAAATGGAAAACCAAATTGCGTTTCTTTGAACGAACTTTTTGCAAAGTCAGATATAATTTCTTTGCATGTTCCGCTTACATCAGAGACAGAAGAAATTATAAATAAAAATTCTATTTTACAAATGAAAGATGGAGTTTACATTATAAATACTGCGCGTGGTGGACTAATTAACGAAAATGATATGAAAAACGCGCTAGAAAGTGGCAAAGTTGCAGGTTATGCAGCAGATGTTTTAAAAGAAGAGCCAATGTCAGAAGATTGCGTTCTTTTTAAAGCGAAAAATTGCGTTTTAACTCCGCATTTAGCTTGGGCTCCGCTAGAAACAAGAAAAAGATGCTTAAAAATTGCACAAGAAAACTTTAAATCTTGGTTAGAAGGAAAACCGCAAAATACAATTTACTAAACTGATTGCATAGCAATTCTGAATTAATTATAAT
>CAZJOU010000047.1:0-9731 GCA_964547685.1 uncultured Treponema sp.
AATAATCAACAAAAAATTATCAAAACCTACATTTTTTTGTACTATCTTCTAAATTTGTGTTATAATTATATATTATTGATATTTTATAGGAGTTATAAATGTGCAAAACATTTAAAAAGAATGGAAAATTATTTTTAGCGACATTCTGTTTGCTCTTAGTTTGCGCAAGTCAGACATTTGCTAAAAAAGCAAAAAAAACAGAATTAATAAAAGAAGAAGACGGCTTCTATTACGGTTATGGCGTTGCGTCTTCAGAAGAAGAAGCGTTGGCTCTTGCTAAAAAAGATCTTGTAGAAACAGCACTTACAACAACTTTACGTGCTACAAATAAAAGAGCAGCAAGAGTTACAGTTAGCGACGAAGTTGCTGCAAATCGTCTTAAAAAATTAGATGCAATTTATCCAAAAAAGAAGGATAAAACAAACGTTGTTTATAAAATTAGCATTAAAGATTGGGAAAAAGACGAAAAAGCATTTACAGACGAATTACGAAAGCAACTTACTCCACTTTATAATTCAATTACTGTAAAAGGTCCTGCGGCAGAAAAATTAAACAAAGCGGCAGAAATAATGAATCTTCTTGCAGAAAGTGGCGAAACAGATTTGCTTACAATTCAAGTTGGCGCAACAGAACTTTTTTCTGCAAAAGTTTTAGGAGTTTGTAATTCAATAGTAGGAAATCTTGTTTTTACATTGAATACAAAAAACGGAATTGTAACTCCAGAAACAGAATTTAGCGTTGATGTAAAAGATAAAACTGGTGCTGCCGTTCCAAATCTTAACGTAAAAGTTGTTTGGGAAATTCCAGAACTTTCTATTACAAGACTTGGCGACGAAATTGCTCCTGTAATTTCTGTTGTGGCAACAGATGGTTCAGGTCATTCAAATATTGACTATCCTGTAAACGAAGATTATAAAAATCAAATTGTTTGCCTTACAGTTTCTACAGCTTTTTCTATGACAGAAAATGCAACTGCTGCAATGCGAAAACTTGACGCAGAAACTGCCGTAGAAGGTCATTACGTTTATTACGAAAATATTGATGAAGCATATAAATCTGTAGAAGTTGCATCTGGCGAATACAAAACTGGTGCGGTTTCTTCTGATAATAGAGCAAGCGCGAAAGAAAAAGAACGCGACGTAACATTGGAATCTTATTCTATTGACCTTGCTCCAGTAACAAATTTTCAATATGCAGCGTATGTTTACACAACAGATGCCGAATCTGTTCCAGAATATTTTGATAATTCAGATTATAACCAAGAAAACCAGCCAGTTGTAGGAATAACTGCGGCACAAGCAGAAGAATATGCTGCTTGGCTTTCTAGCGAAACTGGATACAGTTACAGACTTCCAACTGATGATGAATGGGAAGTTGCTGCACGAGCAGGAACAGAAAATATTTATCCGTGGGGCGACGAAGCACCAAACAAAGCAAAAGCCGCAAATTATAAAGGAAACGGCGAATATACTGCAACTTCGCCAGTTGGTTCTTTTATGAACGGTTCTAACGCTTGGGGCTTGGTTGATATGTCTGGTAACGTTTGGGAATGGATGTCTAATTGTCGCGATGGTTCAGAAGAACAGCGAACAGTAAAAGGCGGCTCTTGGATGGACGGTCCTGTAGATTTAAGAATTTCTAACTATAAAAATGTTAGTGCAAGCGAAAGTAGTGCAGATATTGGCTTTAGACTTGTAAAAAACAATGTTCAAAAATCAGAAGCCGAAAACGCTACTGTAACAGAAAATACTGAAAATTAATAAGTTAGGCCTTATTCGTAATTACAAACTGTATAGTTTATCATTTCAAACCGTATAAGTTTGTCATTGTAAATTATACTAGTTTGTCATTGCGAGCCAAAGGCGTGGCAATCTATTATACAAATATTGGAGACATTAATGAAAAAAACTAGATTTGGATTTGTTGTTTTAGCGGCCATTGCGGCGTTATTTGTATCTTGCGAATCTACAAAAGTTTCAGATAGCGACCCTGCCGTAAAGCGTGGTGTAACTGCATGGAATAATCGAGAACCAGCTGCAGCAACTGCATATTGGGACGAAATTGAAGATGCAACAAAACGAAAAAAGTGGCTTAATTACGTAACATTGTACGAAGATGGCGTAAAAGCATTGGATAGTACAGATTCTATTAAAGCATCTAACGAAGCAAAACTTCGCTCTGCAACAAATACGGCATTAAATAAATTTGCGGCTTTGGATCAAAGCCTTATGCTTCCTGGCGACGTTTGCGACAAAGGTTCAACTTTGGTTGCAGGCCGAATTGACAATCTTCTTGCTGCAGAAAAAGTTAGCGATGCAAGAACAATGTATAAAAAGGCAGTTGACGCATTTGGCGACGACAGCGAAGATCTTGAAAATGCAAATAAAGAAATTTCTGTTGTAAGTTCAATAGTTAATAAAAAAGCGTCACTTTTGGATCAGGCTAAAAAAGCCGGTGAAAAAACTTCTTTTGACGAAAAAATTGCTGCTTACGATGCAGTTCTTGCAAAAGTTCCAGCAGCACAAACAGAAGTTAATAATACTGTAAAAAATTCTACAGTTGCAGATACATACGGCGTAAAAACTGCTGCACGTTCATTTACAAAAGTTCGCCAAGACATTGCAATTCAGCGTTCTGCTGCGTTCCGCGAAGAAGCATATACTTATCGCGACCGCTTAGGCGAAGAATTTGCGCGCCAACCAGAAGAAGGTTCTGGAACAGGAAAGAACGGCGCATTTACAGTTTATGACACAAGAAACCACTATCAGTCTATTGCAAAAAATATGGACGACATTTACGCAGAACTAGAAGCATTCCAAGCAAAGTATCCAAAAGATGTTAGCGCAGATATTGTAAGCGAAGCAAAATCTTTTAAGGACGACTTAAACGCTAAGATTGCGCAAATTAACAAAGAAATTGCTGTAAAAGAAGAAATAGAAAGTCGCGGAAAAACTGTTATGCCACTTATGATTGGTTTGTTCAACGCAGATCCAAATTCATCTGCTTCTAGCAAAAAATCTAGACCAGCAAAGTTTAGCGCAACAAATCAAAAGAAAGAAGAATATTGGTGGGGAATGGTTTCTATTCCACGCGGAACAATGAATGACCTTGTTGTAACATTAAAAGATAACCGAACTGTTCGCGTATTTAATCAAAATACTCACAGTGGAAAAGATATAGAAAAGAAAAATCTTAAAGACCTTGTAAGCAAACAAAATAAAGTTGGAAATTCTTGGCCAGTATTAAATGCTGGTTCACAACTTACTTCCGACAAATATTTTATTGAAATTCAAAAAGGCAAAACTCCAAATTATTCTGGCGAAGTTGTTGTCTATAATTCATTCGTTGTAAGGAGCCGTTAGTATGGCAGAAGAAACAAAAACTAAATCTAAAAAAACTCTTATTGGTATTATAATTGCTGCTGTTGTAGTTGTAGCACTTTTGGCTACATTCTTTATTGTAAAACTACAGCCAAAAGGAATGACTGTTGCAGTTTCTACATTGCCAGATTCATTGAACCCAATTCTTCCGCAAAATACTTCTGGTTTAAATGCGGACGAACTTCTTTTTGACGGTCTTGTAAATTATTCTGTAGACCCAGATTCTAAAGTTTTGTACACAGAACTTGCTCTTGCAGATACTATTGAACAAGATGCTGCAACAAAGAAAATTTATACAGTTACATTGCGCGATGTTGAATGGCACGATGGAACTCCTTTAACAGCAGATGACGTTGTTTATTCTTTTAATGCGTATATGCTTCCAGAAAATGAATCGCCAAATCGCGAATATCTTTCTTCTTATATAAAAAGCGTAAAAGCAATAGATGATGTAACTGTAGAAGTTGAATTTAGAAATCCAATTCCAGATTATCGTGCTTGGGCAGTTCTTACATTTAAAATTATTCCTTGCAAATATAATGGCCAAGATTTGGATGTAAATCTTCGCGAAGGCGAAAATGAACGTGCATTTGCAACTGCTCCTATTGGAACTGGTCCGTTTAAACTTACAAAATGGGAAATTGGAAAATGGCTTACTTTCCAAGCAAACGGAATTTATGTAAATGGACGTCCACAGGCAGATAATCTTGTAATTAAAAGAACTATTGACCCTGTAGTTCGTATGAATGAACTTAGAAAAGGTAGAATTAATCTTGTTTTGGAAACAAATCCAATGGACAGACCTACAGTTGCTAAAATTCCAAATGTAGATATTAATTCTTATATGCCTTATGCATTCTACGAAGTTGCAATTAATACAAAACTTTTCCCAAGTGCAGAAGGACGTCAGGCAATGGCAATGGCTTTGGATAAAGAAAATCTTGTTCCAGGAATTACAGATGATGCAGAAAACGTTTGTATTAACTATGGTCCGTTCCCTGCAAATTTCTACCAAAAAAGTATTCCTGAATATAGAAATACTTTAATGGATAACCTTTTGCCGTATGACATAAAAAAAGCAAAAACTCTTGCTAAAAAAGGAAATATTTCTAATCAGAATGCAACTTTAATTTATCCAGATTCTATGGGCGAATTTGGTAAAAGCCTTGCAGACGGAATTGCAAAACAACTTGCAGAAATTGGTTTGAACGTAGAAGTTCACCGCGCTGGTGACCAAGTTTTTAATCGAACTGTATTTAATGAAAGAAATTACGAACTTGCATTAATTTACCGCGAAGGTTTTGACAATATTTATTCTACTCTTGGAGAATATTATCGTTCTACAAGCAAAAATAACATTACTGGAATTTCTAGCAAAAAACTTGATTCTATGTTTACAGCATGGGAAAAAGAAGTTTCTGCTCCGGAACTTATAGAAAAAACAGACGCACTTAACGAAGAAATTTGCGCTCTTTCTCCTGCATTGTATCTTTGCACTTTGCAAAAGGATGTTTATTCTAGAGGTTTGGAAAATGTTGCAATTGGTTCGGATAACCCATTCCTTTCTGTAGAATATTGGAAGTTTAAGAACTAATTATTTTACATTTTATAAAATAATTGGTTCTGTTTGATATTTTAACTAAAAAAATGTCATTATCGGGCTTGACCCGATAATCTGCTATTGAATTTTAATGGAGATTCCCGTGCTTGAGCGAATCCTTGCAGTAGCGTCAACGGGAATCTATTTTGTAAGGGGTAAAAATGCGATTTTTGCGTTTTTTGCTTAAAGAATTTGTTTTAAATGGCATTGTTTTTGCTGTTTTGGGAACATTAATTCTTTCGGCTTTATATTTACTTTCTATTGGAACTCCGCTTTTGCCAAATAAAGAAGCAAAAACAAAAGATTTACCAGCAATAGAACGTTCTGTAGAATCTGCAGAAGAGCAAACGGATTTAAAAGTTTCTTCCATAGAAAATTCCGAAGAAGAGCTTTTAGCTACAGAAAATTCTGTTGAAACAGATTCAGAATCAGAAACACCTATAGCTGCAAATAAAATAAAGTCAGAAGAAAAACAGGACGATTTTATTACTGTTTACAAAAACTTTCTTCTTTCGTTTATTGGCAAAAAAGATAAAGCAAAACAAGGACCTGGATTTACATCTGGACAAATTATTCTTGCTGGTGCAGCACAAACTTTGCCACTTGCATTAATTTCGCTTGTTTTTTTAATTTTAATTGCATTAATTAGCGGTTCTTATGCGGTTTCTAGCCGTTATATGTCTGTAAATTTTAACGAAAAGAAAGATGAACGAATAGAAAAGGTCTTAAGCGTTATTATTGCAGTGCTTGCAGCGGTTCCACTATTTGTTGGCTTTTGGTGCTTGTACACGCTTATGGGTAGCGCGCCACTTCCTATAATTTCGCTTGTAACAGTTTTGCTTGGCGGACTTGCTTGGGACGCAGCAAATTTCTTAAAAACAGATATGCTTAGCCAAGTAAACCAAACGCACGCAATTGTTTTTTCTACTCTTGGTCGTACTTTAGGAAAATTCTTTCCTATTCCAGGTACATATTCGGGATATTTGTTTCAGTCAAGTTTGCCACGTTTTCTTCCGTATTTAGCAGGAAAAGTTCCAGCAATTATTGGTTCTGTAACTATTGCAGAAATTGCTTTTAGTTTTCCGGGACTTGGTTCAAACTTAATTGATGCGCTAATAGAAAAAAACACAGATTTGCTTATTACTTCTGTATTTATTCTTCTTTGTATAAATGCAATAGTTTCTTTCCTTGTTAAGACAGTTTTGTTCTTAATTTATCCGAGGGTCTATGAAAAAGCGATTTAGTATTGTAAACATAATTTTAATAGTTCTTTTTATTTCTCCGCTTTTTGTTTCTTGGCTTCCGTATAGTTGGTTTGAAAAAATTGCTTCGGAAAATCTTAATTCTGGCGGATTTATAAAATCACTTTTTATATCTTTTAGGGAACTTTCTATTACACTTGTAAGTACGCTAATTTTTGCAATGCTAATAAGCATTTTGCTAGGTTATCTTAGCGTTCTTTCTATGGGTGTAGGGCGCTTTTTTAGTGCAATCTTAAACTGCATAGAATCAATTCCTTCTATTTTAATTGCTTTGTTCTGTTATGCTCCAGTTTCTGGCGCATTGGTTTCGCTAAAAGGACAAACTTCTACATGGCTTTCGTTGGCTGTATTCGTGGCGGCGGCAACTGCAACTGTTTTACCAGAAGCTGTACGAAGTATTTCTATTCCACTTTCTGATTTGTACAACAGAAAATATAGTATTTCGTTCCGTTCTTACGGATTTACAAAAAACAGAATTCTTAGCGTTTTAATGAAAACTGATTTAATTAAAGATTCTTTAAAGCGTGTTGCCGCAGGCATTTTGTTAAAAACGCTTGTTTTGGACACATCGTTTGGTTACGTAATTCAGGTTGGTTTGGGCGCAACAGGAACTCCGCAACATACAAGTCCGGGTGCTTTAATTGCGGCAAACCGCAAAGCAATTCTTTTTGCAAGCGAAGGTTCGGTTAGTCCTTGGACTTTCTGGATTCCTTCTATTATGCTTCTTTTTGTAAGCATTGCATTCTTTATTATTATAAACGAAACAAAGGAGGATGTATGACACCTATTGAATTAACTGATTTTTGCATTCACTTGGGCGAACGCATTACTCTTAAAAAAACTTCTTTAACTTTTGAAGAAGGTTCGTCTACTGTAATAATGGGAATAACAGGAACTGGAAAATCTGTTTTCTTAAAATCTATTGCGGGAATTCTTCCTTCTACAGTATTTAGTTACGAAGGAAATATGAAAATTAACGAAATAGAAGGTTATAAAGACGGAAAAAAACTTGATTACGATAAATGGACTCAAATTGAAAAATCTGGGTTAATGTTTGTTCCTGCAGAAACTGCACAAGTTATGAATGCTGCGCTAACTTTGGATCAGAACTTAAAACTTTTAGCTCCTGGTTGTCGCGAAAAAATTGTGCAACGTCTAAACGATTATTTTAACCTTGATTTTGAAGCGTTTGCGCGTCTTTATCCGGATGAAGTTTCTGGTGGCGAAATGCAGCGAATTACATTAATGATTTTGCTTTCGCGACAAGGAAATCTTATTCTTCTTGACGAACCAACTGTAAACTTAGACAGAGATTTACGCAAAAATTTTGCAGAGTTTTTGGATAAAGAAATTTTAAGTGATAGTTCAAAAACTTTTCTAATGGTAAGTCACGACGTTGATTTTATAAAGCGGCTAAAAAACTTAAAACAGCGATTTATTTTAAAAGATGGCGTTCTGGAAAAAATAGAAGATGAATTGTCTATGGACGGTAACGAAAAACCAGACATAAAAACGAATGCTTCTATTCCTAGCATTAAACTAGAAGATGTTTCGCAATCTTATAAAAAGCGTGGCATTTTTGGGGAGCGAAAATTTACTGCATTTAAGAAATTAAACTTGGATTTTACTCCTTCTGTAATTTACGGAGTTACAGGGCCTTCTGGTTGTGGAAAGTCTAGTATGGTAAAAGCTATTCTTAGGCTTTTGGACGAAACGGAAGGTAAGATTTTAATGAAAAATGCAGATGGCGAAAAAGATTTAGTTGCGCTTAAGCCAAAAGAAAAGGGCAGAGATCCTATTCAATTTAAGCCGTACAGAAGAAAAATGGCAATTGTTCAGCAAGATTCGCGTTTTTCGTTCTTTCCAGATTTAAAAATTAAAGATTCTTTTGCACAAATTACAAAAGCAGGAAACGAAGGAACTTTAGAAGCGTTTTCTGAAAATTTGGAAAAAGTTGGGCTAACAAAAGAACATTTGGAATCGTACCCACAGTCGCTTTCTTCTGGCGAAATGAAGCGAATGGATATTGCTCGTGCATTAACGGCAAAGCCAGATGTTTTGCTTTTAGACGAACCATTTGCGCATATTGACTTTAAGACAAGAGCGCAAGTAATGAATGTAATTGCAGAATATTTAAAAGCGCACGCTACAATTTTAATTGTTGTAACGCACGAAGATTACGACCTTAATCACTTTATAACACAAGAATATGACTTTCCAAAATTGGTTGGAATGTACGCAGAAAAGAAATAAAGTTTGATTAAGTTAAATAAAAACAGCGGTGGTTTTAGTTTATTAAAATCACCGCTTTTTTTATTAGTAAAAAACATGTCATTCCCGTGCTTTGACACGGGAATCTATTTATACTTATTTGATTAAGTCTGTAACACGGAATGTTGTTACTTTTGTTTTTCCTTGGTCGCCGTAAATGCTATAAGGAGTAATTTCTACTTTGTAGTTTGTTGAATCTCCTGAATAAAGATCATAAGAAATTTTGTAGTTGTTTGCTTTAAGGTAAGCATAGTCGCCTGTAAAGAGGAACAATCCGTTTGGAGCAGTTACTTTAATGAAAGTTTTGTCCAAATCCATGTATTTTTCAAGAGCATAGTGATTTGTGTTGTAGAAATTTAAGAATGCGTGGTGGTCGTTTTCGTCGTACCATACATTAACAACATCTACTTCTTGTTCTGCAAAGAATTCTTTAAATGTTTGAACATCTGCTTCTGTGTAGTTATCGCCAGTAGACCAGTTAAGTCCAGAATAATCACCATTCGCTGCATCGCCTGTTGGCCAACCAGTAAGAGCTTTCCATTCAAAAACACCGTCTGCGTCTGTAACAAAGCAGTAGAATTTATAGTTGCAGTTTATGTCATAATATTTTGCTTTTTGCCAGTTATCTACACCGTCAAATGTTCCTGTAAAGTAGCAAGAACAACCATATTTTGAAATTCCAGGATATGAAAGAACGTAGATTTTGCTTGTGTCAACTTTTACTGTAGATGTGTGGTTTTCGCCAGATTCCCAAGTAAGAGCGCTAAAATCTGTAACTTTTTCGCCTAAATCGTAAGAACCTGTAAGTGCTTTCCATTCAAAATCTTCTGAAGCAGATACGTTTGTGTACCAACCGTTGTCATAAGAACCGCGAACTGCAACTGTCCAGTCGTTTCCTTCGTTGAATGTTCCTGTAAAGTAAACTGCATAGCCATAACCTGGGTTAAGGTCTGATGTAAGTTTTACTGTAGAAGAAAGTGCAGAAGAAGAAACAGAGCGAGAAACACTTGCGTTAGCAGATAATACAGAAGAATCTGTTGAATCTTCTGAACCAAAGTCGTTGCTACAAGCTGTAAGAGCAAGAGCAGCCAATGAAAGAGTTAAAACTTTTTTAAAACTAAACATTTTTTAAATACTCCAACTTTTTAATATGAAGTAGAGTTTAGTAAAAAACCGCAAACTTTGCAAGCGTTTTCATTAAAAATTTGTTAATTTTTT
>CAZJOU010000047.1:9831-12196 GCA_964547685.1 uncultured Treponema sp.
TTTGTGCTAATATAATAGTGCGAATTTTGCATAGTTAGGACGAAAATCGTTATGGATTTTTCTGAACCGCTTGAAAAAGTGCTTTCTTCTTTTAAAAAGTATTATACGATAACAAAAAATATTTCTGGTTTGTTTGATGCCGAGGCGGAATTTCGCTTGCATAATGAACAGTATGTTCTTGTGCGTTCTGCTAAAATTGCGGACGTTGATTCTAATGATTTTGCGTATTTTAAGGTGGTTTCGGTTCTTAGTGCAGATGATGTGCGTTTTTTTTCTGATGAGGCTTGGCGTTCTGGGCTTTTAAAAGTTACGCCATATTATGGACACAGAAATTCGGACGTTACGTTGGTAATTCTTGCTGAACGGATTTCTTCTGATTTTTCTGATGTTGCGCGTGTAATTTCTAAAATTCATTTTCGTAAAATATATAGGTTTTTGCTATGCGGTTGGAGCAATTTTCGTTTGTGCGTGTTGGATTTGTCTTGTGGAAAATGTTATTGCAACTGGCATGGTAGAAATTTAAGGAAAGTTTTGTTAGCGACAAAATAATCAATTTGCTAAAGGAGGCTGAAACTTAAATGACAGCGTTATTTATAATTCTTGCAGCTCTTGTTCTTTTGTTCTGCGGTTACGTTTTTTATGGTTCGTGGCTTGCTAAACAATGGGGAATAGATCCTGCAAAAAAAACTCCGGCCGAAACTATGACAGACGGAGTTGACTATGTAGAGGCAAAACCTGCGGTTTTGATGGGACATCATTTTTCTTCTATTGCGGGCGCAGGTCCAATTAATGGACCAATTCAGGCGGCAGTTTTTGGTTGGGTTCCTGTATTTTTGTGGTGCGTTATTGGTGGAATTTTCTTTGGTGGTTTGCAAGACTTTGGTTCATTGTTCGCATCTATTCGCCACGATGGAAAATCTGTTGGCGAAATAATTAAAGATTCAATGGGCGCAAAAGCAAAAAAATTATTTATTATTTTTGCGTTGCTTGTTCTTATTTTGGTAATAGCATCGTTTGTTAATGTTGTTGCTTCTACGTTCCTTACTGTAGAAGGCTCTGCTAAAATGTTTGGCGTTGTTTTAAACCCAACAGATAATCAAACTACTGCAATGATTTCTGTAGGCTTTATTGTTCTTGCTGTTTTGTACGGCATTGCTACAAATATTTTTGGCGTAAAGACTTTGCCTGCAACTATTGTTGGTATTGTTGCTATTGCCGCACTTGTATTTTTTGGTTTGCACGTTGGTTTGGCAATGAACCGCACTGCTTGGATTGTTGTAATTGGCGTTTATATTGCAATAGCTTCGCTTATTCCTGTTTGGATTATGTTGCAGCCACGCGATTATCTTTCTTCGTTCTTGTTGTATGCGTTAATGCTTTTGGCGCTTGCTGGCATTTTTTATTCGGCTTTTACTGGTTCGGCAAGAAATGTAAAGTTTGACCTTCCTGCATTTACTGGCTGGAAGCAAAGTATTGGAACGTTGTTTCCTGCTCTTTTTATTACTGTTGCGTGTGGTGCATGTTCTGGATTCCATTCTTTAATTGCTACGGGAACAACTTCTAAACAGTTGGATAACGAAAGACATGCAAAACCTATAGCGTATGGTTCTATGTTAATAGAAAGTGCGCTTGGTATTATTTCTTTAATTGCGGTTGGAGTTGTTTCTTCGCAATTTCTTTCTAAAAATGCGGCTGGTTTGTGGCAATTTAAGGGTTCGCCAGCAACTGCTTTTGGTGCAGGAATTGCACTTATGTTTGGACCAGAAGGTTCTTCTGTAAATAATACGGTTCGTGCGTTACTTACTTTGTCTGTTTCTGTTTTTGCGCTAACTTCGCTTGATACTGCAACTAGATTAAGTCGCTTTATGTTTGGTGAATTGTTCTTAAAAGATGGCGAAAAAACATTTAAGGATGTAAAAGGTGCGCGTCGTGTTATTGTTGACCCAATTTTTGGCACAGTTATTATGGTTGTAATTGGTTGTGTTCTTGGCGGACTTTCGCTTTCTGCAATTTGGAGTTTGTTTGGTGCGGCAAATCAGTTGCTTGCGGGAATTGCTTTAATGGCGGTTGCTGCTTGGCTTGGCGAAGTTGGAAAGAACAACAAAATGTTCTTTATTCCAATGGCGTTTATGTTGCTTGCAACTCTTTCGCAACTTGCGATTACTGTTGTTAATAAAATTTCTGCAATGGCACATCATTTGGATAACGCATTTTTCTGGGGAAACTGGTTCCAGCTTATTTTTGCTGCGGCTATGTTTATTCTTGCAGTAATTTTGGTAATTCAAGGAATTCAAACATTTAAGGCAGAAGCACAAGGAAAGCGCATTTCTGCATAACGTTTAAGTTAGCCCAAATTGCGACTTTT
>CAZJOU010000048.1:0-12140 GCA_964547685.1 uncultured Treponema sp.
TGGAGTTCCTATGAAAAAAAATAACTATAAACTTTTAAATTCTATTCTTGCTGCTGGAATGTTTTTAATATTTGCCGGCGTTCTTATGGCGTTTGCTTTTGCGGGAACTCGTCCGGATTTTGCTGTTTGGATTATTCCTGTTGCAATTTTTTTAGCCGGACTTGTAGATTTATATATGTACATTGCTTTTAAAAGAACTCCGTTCAAACTGTTTTTTGGGCTTTGTCTTTCGCTCTACGGAATTTTTTCTATGATTTTAGTTTTTAGTCTTTTCTCTGCAAAAATTGAACAACTTTGGCCACTTTATATGTTGCTTACTTCAGTTTCGCTTTTTACAGCTGGAAGAACAACTGGAAAACGATTTTCTCTTAATTATGATTTACCAGCACTTGCGCTATTTATTCTTGGACTTTTCTTTTTGCTTTTTTCTTTTAATGTAATAAAAATATCGTTTGGTCAACTTGCTTTGTTTATTTGGCCACTTCTTCTTATTTTTGCAGGCGTTTTTTTAATAGTACTGTTTCTTAGAAGAAAATCTTTGCTAGAAATTCTTCCAAAAGATGTTTCAAATGAACTGAACACTGAACCAAATTTTTCCGATAATGATGAAGAAGATGAATAATCGGTAATTCTTGTGTCAAAGCGGAACTTTATATTTGCATTTAAAAAATTTCTCTTTTTAATAGGCGCATTTGTTTTTTTGCCACTAAGCCTAATTATTTTTTCATGCGCAAGTACTCCAAATGCAAATATGGGTTCTTCGCGCGGAACATATCAAAACAATTCAGAAGAAAAAACTGCAATTAAAAAAGGAAATGACGAAGAACGCAAAAATAGAAATTACACATATTTTTCTGCAATTTCAGAAACAATAATGCACGATGTAGAAGTTGGAACTCCTTCTTCGCTACGAAAAGCAGTTCAGGCACTAAGAAAACAAGATTCCGAACTTACAGAAAACGAAAAAGTTTTAATTGCAGTCGTTTCAAACATTATGCAAATGGTTTGGACAAATGAGCGCGTAGATTGGGAATCTCCGGAAGTTTCAAATGACAATTCTTATATGGGAGCCATAAATTCTGCAAAAAACGGAATTTATGACACAAGCACAGGAAATGTTGATTTTTTAACAATTGTGCTACCTTCGTTGGTTGTTGTAAAAACTTCAGATGTTTCGCCATTTTTTACAGAATCAGAAACGGCACTTAAAAAAGGCATTTCAATGTGTTCAGATTCTGTTCTTTCTATGTATTTACTAGGAACTTTGTACAATAAAAGCGGACAATATAAAAAAGCAGCAGAACAATTTAAAAGTGCTTCATCACTTGCTCCAGAAAATCTTTTAGTTATGTACGCTTATTCAGAATCACTTTTTCTTTCCGGTGACGAAAAACAAGCAGAAACTCAAGTTTTAAATCTTCTTTCTAAATATCCTTCTAATGTAAATGCGCTAAAATTGGCGTCGCAACTTTTTTATATGGAAAAAGATTATTCAAAAGCGGAAGAATATATTTCTAAGGTTTTGCAGCAAGAACCAAATGACCTTCCTTCTGTTCTTTTTCGCGCGCGCATTCTTATAGAAAAAAAAGATTATATACACGCAGCGTCGTTATTAGATGTTTATTCTAGGCAAGACAGTAAATCTAAAGAATATTTGCTATTACGCGCTCAAATTCAATATGATTGGTCAAAAAATAATAATGCAGCGGTTTCTACTATAGAAACTGCATTAAAAAACTATCCAGAAGATAAAGACGTTATGCTTTATGCAGCAAAAATTTCTGGAGCAACTGGACTTTCTATTGCAGGAAAATCTGCGGAAGATTATGCAAATGCAATTCTTTCTGTTGACCCAGAAAACGAAACGGCTCTTTTCTACGCTACAGAAGGCTTTATGCGCAAAAAAGAATGGCAAAAAGCGTACGATTTTAGCAAAAAGCTTGTTCAAAAAAATAGCGGAAATGCTGATTATTTAGCAAATTACGTTTCAATTTGTCTTGCATTAAAAAAATACGACGAAGCTTGGACAATAGTTTCTGAACGATACAGAAATAATTCTTCTAACGAAAGTGTTGTTCAATCTTACATAAAAGTTATGGTCTCTTCTGGAAGAAGTCAACAAGCACTTTCGCTAATAAACCAACTTTTAGGCTCTGCAAACGCAAGAATGAAAAGTTTTCTTTATTACGAAAGAAGTTTACTTCAATCTTCGGAAGAAAACTCACTTACAGATTTACGTTCTAGTTTAATTTCTAATCCAAGAAATAGCGAATCTCTTTATAGACTTTACGAAATTTATTATGCTCGCCGCGACTATAAAAAAGCACAGTATTACTTAAAGCAAGTTGTAGCGTTAAACCCAACAGATTCCGAACTTCGCGCACTAAACGAAAAACTTACTTCTTTAATTAATAATTAGAAATTTCCCGCAGATAGCGCAGATTTACGCAGATTATTTTTTATAAATTTCTTTGTATTTCATAAATTTCGTTGTATAATATTTTATATGAAAAAAATCCTACTTGCTGTTTTTACGGCTTTTGTCTTATCTTCGGGACTTTTTGCAAAACAAAATATCGTTCCCGTTGCTACTCCTGGTTCATTTGAAAATGCTTCTCCTGCAAAAATGAAAGATATTCTTGCGTTAGACGAAAAACTTTCGCCAAAAGACGACGAATTTGTAATTTATTACTATAGAAAAGATGGAAATTACGAACCGTGGGCGCTTTGGATTTGGGCAAATCCTGGCGGAGACGGCGGTGCTTCTTGGCCATTTACACAAAATTGGCTAGTTCAAGACGGAATTGGCTATATGCGCTTAAAACTAAACGGTTCGTCTACTGGCGGAACAAAATTTGTTGCAGATAACGGCGGACTTGGTCTTATAGTTCGACAAAAAGAAGAATGGAACAAAGATGGTCGCGATGACCGCCTGTGGAATATAAACACTTCTAAAAAAGTTGCAATTTTTTCTGGCGACCAGCAAACTTATGCCGCTTTAGACTATAAACCATCTGTTAAAAATGCCGAACTTACAGAGTTAAATAAAATTTCTGTAACGCTTTCTGGCGGGTTTGCTCTTGATGTAGACGGTGGCGTTTCTGGCTTTTCTGTAGAAACTTTATCTGGCAAAAAATACGAAATAAAAAGTGCTGTAAACGCAGATTCTTTAGATCCTGCGCAAAATATGGCAAAGCGCATAACAATTACGCTTTCGGAAAACGCGTCTGTTAGCGATTCTTTAGTATTAAAAAATCCATCGTTTTTAAGCGATTCAAAAATCAATAGTACAAATCTTGCTGTAAAAATTGCAGATTCTCTTGTGCCACCTGCAAACGAAGTATTAGGTTGCGTTTATTCAAATGGTTCTGCAACATTTAAGTTGTGGGCGCCAACTTCGTCTTCTGCAGTGCTAAATCTTTATAAAACATCAAATCAAAAAGACGCAGATTTTTCAGTTCCAATGGAATTTAATTCAAAAACAGGAATTTGGTCCGCAACTTTTTCAGAAGTAGACCCAGACGCAATGTTTTACGACTATACTTTGCAAAATGCAAAAGGAACTGTAACAGTTTTAGACCCTTACGCTTCTTCTATGGCTGCGGATAATGGTAAAGGTCAATTTGTTCGCGCAGCAGTAATTGATTTTAATAGTGAAAAAGCCGGAAAAATTGACGAACCTTACGTTAATCTTGCAAAGCGCGAAGATGCAATTATTTACGAAATTTCTGTTCGCGACTTTACAATAAGTCCAGATTCTGGTGTAACAAATACTCCAGGAACTTTTAAAGCTTTTATTGAAAAAATTCCTTACTTAAAAAGTTTAGGAATTACGCACGTTCAACTTCTTCCTGTAGTAAATTTTTGCAATGCAAACGAATACGATAAATCTTACGAATCGTCGGGAACTGTAAATGGAAATAATTACAACTGGGGTTACGACCCACATAATTATTTTACGCCAGAAGGTTGGTACGCTTCTGACCCAGCAGATCCATATTGTCGTGTTCGTGAACTTCGCGAACTTATAAACGAATGTCATAAAGCAGGGCTCGGTGTTCTTTTAGACGTAGTTTATAATCACATGGCAGGAACAAGTTATTTAGACGATATTGTTCCTGGTTACTATTTCCGCACAACGCCAAATGGCGGCTTTACAAGTAATTCTGGTTGTGGAAACGACACAGCAACCGAACATTTTATGATGAAAAAACTTGTAATGGATTCTACTTCGCATTGGGTTCGTAACTATAAAGCCGATGGTTTCCGTTTTGACATTATGGGACTTATGGAAGCGTCTTCTGTAACAGATTCTTATGCTTTGTGTGCTAAAATAAATCCTTCTGTTCTTTTTGAAGGCGAAGGTTGGAAAATGTATAACGGAGCGCGCGGAACAGTTGGAATGGACCAAAATTATATGTTACAAACAGATAAAGTTTCTGTTTTTAATGATGAATTTAGAGATATTTTTAAGGCTGGTGGCTTTAACGAAACTGGTCGCGGATTTATTACAAAAAAAGGAATTGGTAGTGAACGAATTTTCCGTAACGTTTGTGGTAATCCAGTTGTTAACTATCACGCAGACCAGCCAGGCGACAACTTAAATTATCTTGTTTGTCATGACGGACTTACGCTTCACGATTTGATTGTTCACAATCTTAGTTTGGATGAACATAAGGACAGAAAAGAAATTGTTCAAAGAATTAAACTTGGAAATTTCTTTGTTATGACATCGCAAGGACTTGCGTTCATTCACGCAGGCCAAGAACGAGGAAGAACAAAGCCAAACATAACAGGTGCAAAAAATGAATGTATTGGAAACTTTGTTCGCAACAGTTACGATTCTTCTGATAATATAAATCAATTTGTGTGGACTTTAGACGAAGATTATAATAATCTTATGAACTACACAAAAGGATTGATTAGCTTAAGAAATTCTTTTGAAATTTTCCGCGTAGGAAATGCTAAAAAAATTGCAAAAAACTTTAAAGATTTGCAATTAGAAGATAATCTTACGTTTGGTTACACTATAAAAGACGGAAAAGCACTTTATGCTGTTCTTGTAAACGCAAAAACAGAAAATATTAAAATAAATGTTGGCTTTTCTGTTAAAAGTGGTGTAATATATTGTGATAGTGATACTGTTGATGTAAATGGAATTCAAAATCCTTCTGGCGTAAAAATTAATGGTTCAGAAGTTGAACTTTCTCCTTTAACAGCAACTGTTATCAGAATTAAATAAAAACGGTATTTATAGCTTTTTGGGCTTGAATATGGAGGAAAAGATGAAAAAAATCATTTGTGCAGTAACTGCTTTGGCAATGGCTGCAACAACTTTTGCTGCTTCTAAAAAAGCAACATTAAAAGTTTGGGAATCTGATGGACCAGAAAAATCGTTCATCACTTATGCAATTCGTCAGTTTAAGAAAGAAAACAAAGGCGTTCAGATTACTTATGAACCAGTTGCTTCTACAGATGCTCGCGCAAAAATAGAATTGGACGGACCTGCAGGAGTAGGTGCGGACGTTTTTGTTGCTCCACACGATCATATTGGTGCTTTGGTAGAAGGTGGCCACGTTCTTCCAGTTGATGACGCTGCTACATATATGAAGGATTTCCTTCCAATGGCAAAAACTGGTGCTACATACAACGGAACTGTTTATGGTTACCCACTTGGTGCAGAAACTTATGCTTTGTTCTACAACAAGGCTCTTTGCCCAAATCCACCAAAAACATGGGACGAGGTAATTGCATTTGCTAAAAAATACAACAACAAAGCAGAAGGTAAATATGCTTTGGTTTGGCCAGTTGCAGATGGATACTATGGATATATGTTCATGGCTTCTTTTGATGCTCCTTTGTTCGGACCAAATGGTGACGACCGCAAACAGCATAACTTAAATAGCCCTAACGCTATTAAAGGTCTTACATTCTTCCAGAACCTTCGCAAACAGATTCTTGATATTCCAGCTGCCGACGCTTCTGGAGACTTCTGTAACGCACAGTTCTCTGAAGGAAAATCTGCTATGATTATTACTGGACCTTGGAAGATTACAGATTTCAAAAAATCTGGCATAAACTTCGGAATTACAACTATTCCACAGTTCCCAGGTTCAAATCACCCAGGAAATACATTCTCTGGTGTTCGTCTTGCATTCGTTTCTTCTTACTCAGAATTCCCAGACGAAGCAAAAGCATTTGCAAAGTTCATTACTTCTAAACCAATGCTTGAAAAACGCTATGAAATGACAGATCAGATTCCACCACGTGTAGATATTGAAGCTACAGGCGAACTTTCTAAAGGAATTAAAGATCAGTTGGTTTATGCTCGTCCAATGCCAACAATTCCACAGTTAGGAACTTATTGGTCTGCCATGGGTTCTGCTTATTCTGGAATTTGGGACGGCGACGATGTTAAAACTTCTCTTAACGCTGCCGCTGCTGCAATGGAAGCTGCAAAATAAGTTTGTTAAATTAGTTGGAACAGTTACAGAGCAAAAACTCTGTAACTGTTGAATTTTTTGTTTTTGGAGTATGGAATGAGTAACGCCGTGAACCCAGAAAAATTAAAGAAAGCGCCTATTGCGTCTTCTTGTTTTATGGGATTGGGCCAGATTATTTTTCTAAAGCAGTATATTCGCGGTGCATTGTTTGCGCTTGTAGAAGTTGTAATGCTTTGTGCAATCATTTTTGGCTCGAAAAAAATCATACCTGCAAATAATACCGAATACAATTATTTGAAAGGCATTCCAGATACAGAAGAAATTGTAGAGTATCTGGAGGACGCAGAGTACAAAGGTCTTGACAGCGTATTAAAAGCGCGTGCCAAAGCAATGTCGAAATTCTTTAAAAAGTCAGCAGCTAAAAAATCTGGAAAAGCCGCTTATAAGCAACTTGTTTTAGATGCTGAAGAATTAAAGTCAGATAAAGAAGAATACAAAGAAGCTATTGCAGAAGCCAAAGAAGAACGTGTTTCTGTTGTAGAAGATATTCAATCTTCTTTAGATGAACTTGATTTTACTTATGATTCAGATGATAAACTTGCTGCTTATGATGTAGAAGTAGAAGCATCTGATTACATTCTTGATTATGATGAAGTTTTTGAAATTTATGAAAAAATAGCCGCTAAGTATGACCATAAACTTGCAAAAGTAATGGCTAAAAAAGAGGCAAAAAATTTCAAAGAAACAGAAGAAAATCTTTTTGATGAACATTATGACGGTTGTTCAATTTGTAAAGCCGCAGCACGAAAAGGACAAAGATCTCTTGCTCATAGAGCTTGGTTCCAAGGTCCTATTGTAAGTTCTATTGCTGGACTTATTACGCTTGGTTCAAAACAAAATACAACTGTTACAAAATATATGGATCATTCAATCTTTATGATGATTAACGGTATTTTTGCGTTAATTATTATTGCGTTCTTTGTTCTTCTTTATATTCTTAATATAAATGGAGCAAAACAGGGCGTAAAGAAAATCTTAAAGGCTGGACGATTCCCTACAATGAAAGAAACCAAAAATGATCTTTCGCAGAATTCTTTTGCAACTATTGGTATTGCACCTGCGGTAGTTCTTTTGGCTATATTCTCTATTATCCCATTGCTATTTTCTGCTTTGGTTGCATTTACAAACTATTCTTCGCCAGAACATATTCCGCCGAACAATCTTGTTGACTGGGTTGGACTTCAAAACTTTGCACAGATGTTCTCTTTGCGTGTAAGTTCAGAACTTGGTGGCGGTGCTTGGGCTAAGACATTCGGTTGGACAGCAATTTGGACAATTGTTTGGGCTATTTTCTCTACATTCACTTGTTTCTTTGTAGGTTTCTTTTACGCATTCGTTTTGCAAGACAAACGTGTAATTATTCCAAAATTCTTTAGAACGGTTTACATTTTGCCTTATGCAATTCCAACAATGCTTTCTTTGTTCGTTTGGGCAAACCTTTTAAACGGAACAATTGGACCTATTAACCGAACATTACAGTTGCTTCATATTATTGATCAGCCAATTCCGTGGCTTTCTGACCCTTGGGTTGCAAAAATTTCGTTAATTTTCGTAAACATTTGGATTGGATTCCCTTATTCAATGATTCTTACAACATCTTCTATGACTGCAATTTCTAATTCGCTTTACGAAGCGGCAGTTATTGATGGTGCAACAAAATGGCAACAGTTTAAGAGCATTACATATCCACTTGTTATGTTCCAGCTAAAACCAACTTTAATTATGCAGTTTGCTGGAAACATTAACAACTTTGGTGCTGTATTCTTCCTTACTGGCGGTGGTCCAAATATGCCGCAAGCTGGTCTTACAAGTATTACAAGTTGCGGTTCAACAGACCTTTTAATTTCTTGG
This sequence comes from uncultured Treponema sp., assembly GCA_964547685.1. Classification (GTDB taxonomy): domain Bacteria; phylum Spirochaetota; class Spirochaetia; order Treponematales; family Treponemataceae; genus Treponema_D. The sequence goes on from CAZJOU010000048.1 coordinate 8,355, forward strand.
ATTTACAAGTTAACAATGAACACTCCATCAAGATACAATCTTGCTTCTGTTCTTTCTTTGCTCGTATTCGTTGTATTGGTTCCGTTCGCTTTGTATAACTTTACAAGAACAAAGTCATTTAAGGAGGGCGAAGTATGACAAAGCATTTTAGCAAGGCAACTCCGATTAGTGTTATTCTTAACTTAATATTGATTATTAACGTTATTATAGTTATTTATCCTGTTCTTTTTACAATTAGTTCTTCTTTAACAAAGTCGAACTCTTTGGCGGCAACTTCTGTAATTCCTTTTACAGAACAAAAGGACGTTTCTACAGAAGAAGTTTGCTATGCTTGTAACGGCACAGGAAATAAATTTGAAGAAGTTAAGTCAAGTTATATTGACGAAAACGGAAAAAAGAAAACTTGGGTTGGTCAAAAACTTGTAGATTGCGATGTTTGCGGTGGCGATGGAATTCGCGAAACTCTTAAAACAACATTTAGCATTAAAAAACCTTCTTTATATCAGTTTAGACGCTTGCTTACTGGTTCTGAACAGATTGTAAAGGGCGAAACTAACGTTCACGGAACAAACTACAAAAACTGGTACTTAAATACATTAAAAATTGCTTGTATGAACACAATTCTTACTGTATTAATTTGTACTACAACAGGTTACATCTTTAGCCGATTTAATTTTACTGGTCGCAAACAGATTATGGCTGGTATGATTGTTCTTCAGATGTTCCCAAGTTTTATTGGAATGGTTGCAACTTACGTAATTTTGTGGAAGTTTAATGCACTTAATACTTTGTGGGGCTTGGTTTTGGTTTATTCCGCCGGTTCAATACCGTTTAATGCGCAGCTTATGAAAGGTTACTTTGATACAATGCCACGCGACATTGCAGAAGCCGCTTATATAGATGGTGCTTCGCCTTTAGTTGCGTACTTAAGAGTAATTCTTCCTGCAGCAAAACCACAAATTGTATTCCTTACATTAACTAGTTTTACTGGTCCGTGGATGGACTACATCTTCCCGCGAATGGTTTTACGAAGCGATGACAAGAAAACTCTTGCCGTTGGTCTTTACGAAATGATTAGCGGTCGTTCTAACGATAACTTTACTATGTTTGCCGCAGGTGCAATTCTTGTTGCAGTTCCGTTTACAATTTTCTTTATGGCGGGACAAAAAACATTGCTTATGTCTCTTGCTGGAACAAGTGGTAAAGAGTAATAGTTTTTATAAAATTAAATAAAAAACTTATTCCGTACTAAGCAGTCTGTAACTTTTTTTACAGACTGCTTTTTTTATGTTATAATAATTTAATGTCATTCTAAATTCAGAATAACGTAAGAATTTTTAAGAATAAAACTAATAGGAGTTTTTATGAATTTTACTAAGAAATTTATTGCATTTACTTTTATTTTGCTTTGTTCAACAAGTGTTTTTGCTAAGAAAAAGAAAGCAGAATTAAATCCAGAACTTGCTGTTACAAAACTTGCGCCTGTTGCGCGAACTGCAACAAAGCCTACAACTGGCGTTTATTATAGTCTTTTTGTTCGCTCTTTTGCCGATGGAAATAAAGATGGAATTGGTGATTTTAAGGGGCTTACTGCACGACTTGACTATTTAAACGATGGCGATGATTCTACAACAACCGACCTTGGAATTACAGGACTTTGGCTTTTACCAATTTTTGATTCTCCAAGTTACCACGGTTACGATGTAAACGACTATTACAAAATTAATCCTGACTATGGAACAATGGAAGATTTTGAAAAATTTATAGCCGAAGCTAAAAAACGCGGAATAGATGTAATTCTTGATATGACTTGTAATCATTCTTCTGCTTATAACGATTGGTTTATTCAATCTAAAAAGCCAGAAAGTCCATATAGAACTTGGTACCGATGGATTACAGATAATGATTCTACAGAACGTGGCGGAAAATATAATTTGAATCAAAAAATTTGGGGGCACAATGTTTGGAATATTGATTTAACAAATAAATCGGATCCAGATAATTATTCTTACTATGCCGGTGTTTTTGGTTCACACATGCCAGATTACAACATGGACACACAAGCCGTTCGCGATGAATTTAAGAAGGTTTTTAAGTTTTGGCTTGACAAAGGTGTTGCGGGATTCCGTTTTGATGCTGCTGGACACATTTATAATTCTGTAGAAGTTGAACCAGGCTCACCAACATTGGAAAAAGCAGTTGCTTTTTGGCACGAAATGAACGAATATATTCTTTCTGTAAAACCAGATGCATATAGTGTTGCGGAAGTTTGGGAACCAACAGCAACTCGCGCACGTTATATGGCTGGAATGCAATCTAACTTTCATTTTGATTTAGGTGGACTTATTACAAATATTATAAACAACCAAGAAATGAATGATAATAATAATGTTCCAGATGACCCAGATACTTCTACTTATAACGGATTTGCTCGTTCGCTTGCAAGCGAATACGCAATGTATGCAGCAAATAATCCAAATTATATAGATGCTCCGTTCCTTTCTAACCACGACCAAGCAAGAAGTGCAGCAGGTCTTAGAAACAAGCCAGAAAAAATGAAACTTGCCGCAGATATGTATATTCTTGCAGAAGGAATTCCGTTTATTTATTACGGAGAAGAAATTGGAATGAAATCTGGTTCTGATGACCCAACAAAAAGAACTCCGCTTGTATGGAAGCCAGAAGGAAAAGACAAGTTGACTCCTACTTGGTGCAATTCTGGTGCTTACGGAAATGTTAGTGTTTACAACAAAAAAACAGTTCCAATTTCTGTTCAAGAAAAAGATGAAAATTCGCTTTTAACTCATTATAAACGAGTAATTCGTGTAAAAACTGCTCATTCTGCATTGTACGAAGGTCGCTTAAAGCCAGTTTCTACAGGAAGTGCTGTTTTGGAGTCTTATGTAATGGAATCTGATTCTGAGAAAGCGTTTGTTGTTCACAATATTTCTACAAAGCGAACAGAAACTGTTGCTCTTCCAGATGGTTGCGATATGCCACTTGTTTATGCTGCAAATGCTGGCGTAGAAGTAAAAGACGGAAAACTTACAATTCCGCCAATGACTTCGGTTGTTTTAGCAAAAGCTAAATAAGTTACAAAATATTTGATATTTCTTTAAGGCTGGAAATTATTTTCCAGCTTTTTTGTTTTATTTCGCTATCTGGAGCAATTTTATCTGGAACCATTATTGTGCAAAGTCCAGCGTTGTATGCGCTTTTTATTCCGTTTGGGCTATCTTCTATGGCAACGGCTTCTTGCGGTTTTACATTTATTGATTTTGCAGCAATCAAATAAATTTCTGGATCTGGTTTTGAATGAGTTACCATGTCGCCAGTTGTAATTGTTTTAAAATAGTCGAAAAGTCCTGCATTTTTCATTTGGCGAAAAACCGCTTCTTTTCGTGTGGAAGAAGCAAGTGCTAAAATATATTTTTTGCTAAGATATTCAAGCGATTCTTTTGCGTACGGCATTAAAGGAATTCCGCTTTTTGCTTCTATTTGGTAAAAAAGTTCCGAAGTTCGCGCTAAAAATTGTTCTGCAGGAAAATCTTTTCCGTAAAATGTGCGCAAAATTGCATAAGTGTCGTTTTTGTTTGCGCCCATGCAAGCGCTATTTGCTTTTTTTATGTCGGTTAGTTTATATTCGGTGGCTGCTATTTCCCAAGTTTTCCAACTAATTGTTTCGCTGTCTAAAAGAACGCCGTCCATATCAAAAATAACGGCTTTTATTTGTGTTGTGTTCATAATTTTATTATAGCGTTTTTCGGTTTATAAAAATATAGATTT
>CAZJOU010000049.1:0-2400 GCA_964547685.1 uncultured Treponema sp.
GGATGAATCATATTTGGAATTTGTCGTGCGGCTGTTTCCAAATCCGCTCTTACTTTTTCAAGTTTTGTTTCTATTTCGGAAATGCTTTCTTTTATCTTTTTTCCTGCTTCTATAAGCGTTTTTCTAGTTGCGTCATCAAGTTTTTGCTTCATTTGACGAGCGTTTTCGTTTCGCTTTTGCTGCAAATCCTGTTCTTTTGTTACAAGACTTGTCTGTTCATCGTAAAGTTCAACAACTTTGTCCGCATCTGCTTTCATATTGCGGTTTTTAATATTTTCTTTTACAGCCGCAAGATTGTCTTTTATAAATTTGTAATCTAACATTTTTTTTCCTCGTTTATTCTATTGAATTAAATATGTTATTTTTACTTCGGAAACTACATCAATTTTTCCGTTATCTTTTGTTTCAATAGAATTTTTATCTTCTGAAATTTCAATTGCTTCGCTAATTTTACTTCCGCTAGCACCAGCAAGTAACGCTGCAGAATCTTGCGCTTGTTGAATTGCCGCAGAACGCGCTCTTCTAATTATAGACGCAGTGTCGCTAAGTCCATATTCTATTTTTCTAAGTCGCATTGCCGCGCCACTTTTGCAATCTACAACAGCAGAAACAAGTTCAACATTTCTAACTGTAACGCGAACATTTCTTCTTGCTTCATATTGATTTCCCGGATTTGTAATTGAACATTCCGCAATTTCTATGTCATTTTCGCTAACACCAACATTTTTTACCGCTTCTTTAAGACGATTTGCAAGCGCATTGTTGTCTTGAACAATTTGTTTTGCGCTCCAGCCCGAAGAAACAACTGTAAAATCAATAGTTGCTATATCTGGATTTGAAGTTATTGTAGATGTTCCGCTTACTGTAATAGTTTTTTTAGTTGATTGTTCTCTGTTAATGTAACAAGAAGAAAGCAATGTTAATAATGCAAATGCAGAACAAATTAATTTAATTCCCTTTTTCATGGAATCCTCCAAAAAATTATTATCTAATATTTATATAAAAGCGCTTAAGAAAAATACTTCTTTTGTTTGCTTTATCCCAAAGTGAACTAGAAGGATAATTGTTTACAACTAAGTCATAAGATTCAATTGCGTTTTTTATATTCTGAACCGATGATTTTTCTTCAAGAATTCTTCCCTGAAGATATAAACCTTCGTCTAGGCGTTTTGTTGCTTTATCAAAAAACTTTGAAATTGCAGTAAACGCTTCTGGATATTTTTTTTCATCATAATATTTTTGCGCAGTATCTAAAAGAGCATCTTCGGAAAGACCTTCAAGATTTTGACTTTCAGAAATATTTTCGCTACTTTCTGTAGAATTTGCAACGCTTTCGCTATTTGTAGTTTCTAAAGCCGAAGTTTCGCTACTTTCTGCATTTGTCCCATTTGTGCTAACAACTGGCGACGCAATATTTGGCGACGATTCCGTAGTTTGAATAATTGTGTCTATAGCAGAAGCATTTTCGCTTTCTAAGCCACTTTTAGAACTGTTGTTTTGCGAAGTAGCAACAACTTCTTTTTTTGTAGATTTTTCGTTTTCAAGCGCATTTTCGCTTTGCGCTTGTTTTTGCGTTGCTTGAGCTTTTTTTTGCGCTTTAATTTTTTCTGCGGTAATTGTTGCTTTTGGTGGAACAATTTCTGCGTAATTTGGTGCAGTTATATGCTCTGTAGAAGAATTATTTTCATCTTGAACAACAACTTCTAAATAATCGTCTATGTAATTTCCTGTTAGCGTGTCATTCTTAAAAAAGTGAAGAAGATAAGTTCCCGCGTTTCTTGAACGTAGCGTAAACGAAGTGTCTTTTCCGCCAAGTTTTCGTCCATTAAAAATAAAATTGCGACTTCTAGAATCAACATTTCCTTCTGAATCAATATTTCCTTGATAAATCCAGCCTTTTCCCGGATAAGTTATGTCAATTATTTGATTTTTTTTCATAGAAACGGAACGCGATGGTTCTGGAATTGTTTCTACAGTTCCTGGTTCAGTTTTATTTTCAGAAATTTCTGCGTTTTCGTTTTGATTTTCTGTTTCGTCTGCAATTTCTGTTTCATTTGAATTTTCATAATTGCTGTTTTCTAAATTATCATTTTCTGAATTAGAGTTGTTTTCGTTATTATTTAAAGATTCCGACAAATCAGTTTGACCATTTTGAATATTTTGATTTGTTTCGATTGGTTTGTCCGTCTGACTTTTATTGACTGTTTCGCTAACTGGAACATCTTTTACGTCTGGTTCTGCAATTACAATAGGTTCTTCTGAATTATTAGCGTTATTTTCGTTATTTTTTACTTCTGGAAGTTCTGGCAAAACTGGATTTTGTTCATTTGTCAAAGGTTCTTCTAAATCAGAAAGATTTTCTTCGCTTGTAAGTTCATTTTGATTTTTTAGCGGATTTTC
>CAZJOU010000049.1:2500-6187 GCA_964547685.1 uncultured Treponema sp.
TTTCATTAAAGTTTTCGTCTTTCGTTTTATCTTCATCTTTATTTATTTCTGATTGATTTTGATTTTGCAAAGACAAATCTTTTTCTTTCGGCGTAGAAGCACACGAAAAAAGCGTAATTGCAATAAGAGAAGAAAAAATTAATAAAATTTGCATTTTTTTTGTTATTTTTACAAATTTCATGGAGCCGCTCCGATTATATCTTGGATAATTCTGTCGTTAGAATCGCCAAGTTTTTGAACTTCGTTTTCGTCTGGCAAAGTAAACCATTTTTCTATTTCGTTTTCATTCCAATTTTTTTCGGTTTTTCTTGTTGTTATGTATTCATCAGAAATACCGGGCGCAGAAGGAACTAGCAAAGGTTCGTCTAACACAAGTTTTTGCTCTTCCGTAATTTTTTTTGGCAATTTTTTTTGATTTGCGTTTCCAACCGCTAAAGCAATTATAGCGCAAATGCAAAGAAAAATAAGAATAGAGCAAGCTATTAACGTTTTCTTTGAATCTTTTTTGAGTAAATCTAAAATATTTTGCAAAGATTCTTTAATGTCAAACATTAATTTTGACCTTCTTTATTTTCTGAATTGTTTGAATTATCTAAATTATTTGAACTATTTAGATTTTCGCTCTTTTCAGATTCTTCTGCTATTTCTTTTTCTTCGTTGTTTTCTTTCTCTGCGGCTTCTAAGGCAGCTTTAGCTTCTTTTGCTTTTCGCCTTTCTTCTGCCGCTTTTTGTTCGCGTTCTTTGTGAACTCGCTCAATTTCTGGGTCGGTTATAGAACCATCTGCGTTATAAATTCTTTTTGGCGGACGCGGCGGAACGTAAACGCCTTTTTCTGGTTGAACATCTTCTTCTTCAAAAGTGTCGTCAATTGGTTCTATTGGAGCGCCAATTTTTATGTCTTCGTCTAATCGTAGTGCAATAATTTTACTAACGCCAGATTCTTCCATTGTAATTCCAAGCATTGTGCTTGCGCCCATAACGGTTTTCTTGTTGTGCGTAATTACAATGTATTGCGAAACATTTGCAAAAGATTCTAGTGTTGTAACAAAACTAGAAACGTTTTTGTCGTCAAGTGCGGCGTCAATTTCGTCTAAAAGACAGAATGGGCTAGGGCGAACTTGATACGTTGCAAACAAAAGTGCAACCGCAGTCATAGTTTTTTCGCCACCAGAAAGAAGTCCAATACTTTCTAGTTTTTTTCCAGGCGGTTGCGCAAGAATTTCAATTCCAGAAGTTAAAATATTTTGCGGATCTTCAAGTCTAAGTTCGGCTCTTCCGCCATTAAATAAACGTCGGAACATATTGTGAAAGTTCTTTTTAATCTTATTGTAAGTTTCCAAAAACATTTCCGAAGATTTAGATTTTATTTCTTCGCTTACGCGTATAAGATTATCTAAAGATTTTTGAGTATCGTCGTAATTTTGTTTTTGGCGTTCGTAACGTTCCTTAACTTCCGCAAATTCTTCTACAGCCATAAGGTTTACTTGCCCACAAGAACGAAGTTCTTCACGCGCGCTAAGCAACTGTTCTCTTAATTGTGCAGAAGGAACAGTTATTTTGTACATTTGTTCTTCAAATTCCATTAAATCGCGCGAATGTTGCTCCTGGAAATTTTGCTTTAGGTTTCTAATTTCAATATCAGAAGAATTTAAAGAATACGTAAGCCGTTCATATTGCGCTTGGCATTTATTTTGCTCTTCATTTTTCTTAATAAGAGCGTCTTTTTTTCCTGTTACGTTAGAATTGTTTTCTGCAATTTTTGCGTCTAATTCTTTTAGTTCGTCTGCAAGTTTTGTTCCTTTGTGTTCAAGTTCAGCTAAATCCTGCTGAATTTCTTCTATTTGTTCGTTTAAATCTTCTGATTTTTTTGTTTCGGATTCAAGTTCGTCTTGTGCTTCTTTTAACGAATTTTGTTCAGAAACAAGATTTCTTCGCAAAATGCTTGCTTGTTGCATTGCTGCTTGAATTTGCGTTTCCATTTGCGCTTTGTTTACGCGAAGTTTATTGCAAGTTTCTTTGTATTCATCAATTTTATTCGCTAAATCTGTATTTGCATTTCTAAGTTCTTCTATTTGATTTTTCAGATTTTCTGCATTATCAAGGTTTTCTTGAATTTTTTTATCAAGTTCGCGCTTTTTTGTCATAATTCCTTCTGGCGAAAGGAATTCGGTAATAAATGCAGGAGATGCTTTTTCGTAATCAGAAAGTGCAGAATTTAATTCATTTATAAGATTTTGTGTTTTTTCAAAATCATCTGCGGCATTTTGCACAGTTTTTCTAAAATCTTCTTCGGAATGTGCGGCTTTTGCAAAATCTGAATAAACATTTTTTCGTCCTTCTGCAAAAATTTTTAGTTTTTCTACAGAAGAAAAAAGTTTTTCTTTTGATTCTGCCATTGCTTTTTCGGAAAATCCAGCGTCTTTAAGTTTTGCGTCTAACATTCCAACAATATCTTCTGTAATAGAAGCAAGTTCTTTTTGCAAATCTTTGCGCTTTTCGTCAAGAATTGTAATTTCTTCGCGATTTTTGTCTGCTTTTTTATTGTTTTCCGTTATTTCTGTTCCGGCAGTTTGTATGCTTTCTTCAAAATCTTTTATGTTTTTTTCTACTTCGGCAATTTTCTTTTCTTTTTGATGTAGTTCAGCTTCTTGTTCGTCAATTTCGTCCTGAAGATTAGAAATGTTTTCTTCTACAGAAGAAACTCGAACTTCCAAAGCGGCAATTTTTTCTTTAATTCCGTGCGCTTGGCTATTAAGTTGCTTTTCCATTTCTAATTTGCCGTTCTTTTCTTGGCCAATTCGGATAAGTTCAGATTGCATAGAATAAACTTGTTCTTGCATTTCCTTAACTTTATCCATATTTTCAGAAATGGTGTTGTTTATTTCGTCAATTTCTTTTCGTATTTCGTCGCGTCGTTTTGTTACTTCTTTTAGTTCTTTTTCGTGTCTATCTTTATCTGTTATAAAATCTTTTAGTTTTAAAAGGGCAATATCAAGTTCAAGGTTAAAAATCTTATCTTTTAAATCGCGATATTTTTTTGTTTTTTCCGCTTGAACTTTTAATGTGTCATAAGAACGCTTAATTTCTGCCATTGACATTTCTATTTGCGCCATATTTTGTCTTGTTTGTTCAAGTTCGCGCTCTGCAATGGCACATTCCGCTTTAGAACGGCTAATTCCAGCGGCTTCTTCAAAAATGTAACGGCGATCTTCTGGCTTAGAAGAAAGAATTTGGCTAACTTGGCCTTGTTCCATAATTGAATAAGAAGATTTTCCAACTCCGGTGTCCATAAAAAGTTTTACAATGTCGCGCGAAGTTGCCGGTCGATTGTTTATAAAATATTCTTGTTCGCCGTTTCGGTAAAGGCGACGTTTTATTGCAATTTCAGATTCGTCTAATGGAAGTAAGCCTTTTTCGTTACTCATTGTAAGAGTTACTTCTGCAACATTTAGCGGAGCTCTTCTTTCTGTTCCGTTAAAAATTACGTCTGTTTTTTCTTGTGCGCGTAAATTTTTTGCTTTATTTTCGGCAAGAACCCATTTTATTGCATCTACAACGTTGCTTTTGCCACAACCATTTGGTCCAAGCAAAGCAGTAATTCCGTCTGCAAAATCAATGTGAGTTCGGTCCGCAAAAGATTTAAAACCAAAAATATCCAAACTTTTTAAAAACACAAAAAAACTCCGT
>CAZJOU010000049.1:6287-11913 GCA_964547685.1 uncultured Treponema sp.
CTTGGAAAATCCATTTGAATAATGTGCGAAATTCCGCTTATATCAAGTCCGCGCGCGGCTAAATCGCTTGTAATTAAAATTTTTTCTTTTCCGCTTCTAAATCTATCTATTGCGGCTTTTCGTGCTTGTTTATCGGTTTTTGCGTGAAGTGGCACACATTCAATTTTTTTGTATTTCAATTTAGAATAAATATTTTCTACTTGGTCGGCTCTGCTTGTAAAAATAAGCGCTTTTTCTGGTTTTTCCGCAATAAGAAATTTTCGTAAAGTTTCTATTTTATCGCGACTTTCTGCATAAATTGCCCAATGCGTTATATTTTTTGTAAGAATGTCTTCTTTTGGTAAAATTTCAAGTTCAGAATTAGAAAAAAACTTTTTTGTTCCATTATCAATGGTTGCAGAACAAGCAATAATTTGAACATCGGGCGGCAGAAGTTTTTTTAATTCAGTTGATTCCTCAATCAATTCTTTTTTTACAAGGCGGTCTGCTTCATCAAAAATAATTGCTTTTACATATTGCGTTTTTAATTTTTTTAAGTGAATTAATTCTACAAGTCGTGCTGGCGTTCCAACAACAATTTCTGGCTTTTCTTTTAAAAGTTCAGTTTGTCTTTTTATTGGCGCGCCACCTATAAAAAGTGCCGTTTTAATGTTAGAAATACTTTGCGTTGCCATTTTTATTTGCGACGCAAGTTCAAAAGTTGGTGCGCAAATAATAATTCGTACGTGTCTTTCATTTTGATTTTCTGTTTCGTGTAATTTTTCTAGTTTTGTAATTAAAGGCAAAAGATAAGCAAAAGTTTTTCCTGTTCCAGTTTCTGACTGAAAAATTATATTTTTTCCTTCTAAAATAAGCGGGATTATTTTTTGTTGAACTTTAGTTGGCTCGTTTATATTTTGTTCTTTTAGTTTTTGCAATAAATTTTCTGGTAAAAAAGAAAAAGCGTTGTTTTTGTTCATAAATAAAATATAGCATAGCAATTTTTTTTGTGCTATAATGCAAAAATATGAAAATTGGAATTGACACCTTTGGCTGCGATCATGCAAGAAGCGGACTTGGAACTTACATTCTTTCTTTTATGGCAAATCTTCCAAAATCCGAAAATGTAGAATTTGAACTTTTTGGTTCAGAATTAGATAGATTTACATATAATTCAGGAAAAGACATTCCATACGAAGCGGTTTCTATTGGAGACAATTTAACTGCGGAACGAAGATGGCACTTTACAAGTTGCCCTAAATTTGTTTTTTCGCGCTCTTACGATGCAGTTTTGTATCCTGCGCCAGAAAGAGTTTTTCCAATAAACTTTAAAATTCCAGGAATTGCGGTTGTAAATAGCGTTCTTTCTAGTATGGTAGAAGGAAAAAAAGATTGGATTCAAAAACTTCAAATTAAGCGCGGACTTTTAAAAGTTCAAAAAATTATTGCGGCAAGTCAATTTATTCGCAATGATTTAATAAAGCACGGAATTGATAAAGATAAAATAGAAGTTGTTTACAACGGAATTGACCATAAACTTTTTTTTCCACAAATAGATATTTCCGAAGATGTTGTTGATATAAAACCTTTTGCTATTAAAAAACCGTACTTTATATATGGTTCGCGTCTTTCTGGTCCAGAAAAAAAGCATGTTGAACTTATAAAAGCATTTTCGCTTTTTAAAAAGAATACAGGACTTCCACATCGCCTTGTTCTTGCTGGCGCAGATGGTCCTTATTCTTCCGAAGTTCATAAAGCTGCTTTTGAATCTGAATACGCTTCGGATATTTTTTTAACAGGATATTTTCCGCACGAAAGTTTTCCGCAACTTTACGCGGGTTCCGAAGCTCTTATTTTTCCATCTACTTGCGAAGGAGTAGGGCTTCCAGTTTTAGAAGCAATGGCAACTGGAGTTCCTGTTGCTTGTTCAAATGCTTCTGCTTTACCAGAAATTGCAGGAAACGCTACAATCTATTTTGATTCAGATAATATTGTTGATATTGCGCTTTCCTTAGAAAAACTTGCAACCGACAAAAAACTTTGCGAAAATCTTGTTCACAAAGGAATTGAGTGGGCAAAAAAATTTAATTGGGAAAATACAGTAAAAGAAACTATAGAAATTGCAAAATCAATAAAAGCATAAAAAATATTTGTCATTGTCGGGCGTGCCCCGACAATCTATTTTAAGCATTAAGTTTTTCTGGTTCAGAAGGTTCAACTTTAAGAAATTTATGTAAATCATATTTTCCATTTGATTCAACAATTTCTTTTGTTATATTAAGTTTTTTGTGTCCTTTTATGCTTGGTGCTTCGTACATTGTGTCTGTAAGACATTTTTCTACGATAGAACGCAAACCACGCGCGCCAGTTTTTTGTCTAATTGCTTCGTCTGCAATAGCTTCTATTGCATCTTGTGAAAATTCAATATCCATATCGTCCATAGCAAAAGATGCCTTAAATTGCTTTGTAATAGCGTTCTTTGGCTCTGTAAGAATATTTACTAAATCGTCACGAGTAAGTTCTTTTAAGGCAACTGTCATAGGCATACGACCAATAAGTTCTGGAATAATTCCGAACTTTACAAGGTCGTCTGGTGTGCAAAGACTTAAAAGGTCGCGTTTTTGCTCTGGAGTTAATTCGCCAACATTAGAACCAAATCCCATAGAATGTTCCGCAGTTCGTTGTTCAATAATCTTATCAAGACCAACAAATGCTCCACCAAGAATGAACAAAATGTTTGTTGTATCTATAGAAATCATTTCTTGGTTAGGATGTTTTCTTCCGCCTTGCGGTGGAACGCTAGCAGTTGTTCCTTCTATAATTTTTAGCAATGCTTGTTGTACGCCTTCGCCAGAAACATCGCGAGTTATAGAAGTATTTTCGCTTTTTCTTGCAATTTTATCAATTTCATCAATAAAAATAATTCCGCGTTCTGCAGCGGCAACATCTCCATCTGCGGCATTTATAAGTTTTAAAAGAACATTTTCAACGTCTTCACCGACATAACCTGCTTCTGTAAGCGTTGTTGCATCTGCAATAGCAAATGGGACTTTTAACTTTTCGGCTAAAGTTTTTGCAAGCAAAGTTTTTCCAGAACCAGTTGGTCCTATTAAAAGAATGTTCGATTTTTCGATTTTTACGTCATTATTTTTTCGTTCTAATTCTGGAACAGACATTCTTTTATAGTGATTATATACTGCAACAGAAAGAACTTTTTTTGCTTCGTCTTGACCAATTACATATTGATCTAGATATTCCTTAAATTCTTTAGGAGTTGGAACTTCCGTAAGATTTATAGGAGAAAGCGGATTTTCTTCGCGTTGCATAATTTCTTCGCATACGGCAACGCAATTATTACAAATATAAATTCCACTATAAGGACTTGCAATAAGACGTCGGTCTTTTTCAGCGGTCTTTCCGCAAAAAGAGCAAATAGGCACGCTGCTACCAAATTTTTTCATCATTTTTTCCTCGCTTCCATTACTTCATCTACAATTCCGTAATCAAGTGCTTCTTTTGCATCCATAAAGAAATCTCTTTCCATATCTTTTGCTACTTCGTCGTAAGACTTTCCTGTATGTTCCGCAAAATGCTTAATTGTAAGTTCTTTTAATCTTATAATTTCTTTTGCATGAATTGCAATGTCGGATTCTTGCCCTTCAACTCCGCCCCAAGGTTGGTGAATCATAACTCTAGAAGAAGGAAGCGCATAGCGTTTTCCTTTAGTTCCGCCAGCAAGTAAAAAAGCACCCATACTTGCAGCCTGACCAAGACATATTGTTTGAATTGGACATTTTACGTACTGCATTGTATCGTAAATTGCAAGCCCGGCAGTTACAGAACCTCCAGGAGAGTTTATATAAATGCTTATATCTTTTTCTGGATTTTCTGATTCAAGATAAAGCAGTTGCGCAACAACAAGATCTGCGGTTACGTCGTTAATTTCTCCATCTACAAAGACAATTCTATCTTTTAAAAGTCGCGAAAAAATATCATAGGAACGTTCGCCATTTCCGCTTCGTTCTATTACGTATGGAACCATATTGTTCATTTGTTCGTTCATATAAAATCCTTTTTATATTTAAAATATAGTAAGATTTCTATTTAGTGTCAAAAAAAATGTACATAGGTTAAATCTTTTATAAAAAAATCTGCCTGATGTACATTTTTTATTTTAAGAAAACTAAATTTTTTCTATTTTTCTGCAGGAGCTGGAGCGGCAAATAAGTCTGCAAAAGAAACTTTATCGCCTTTTGTAACTTTTACTTCTTTGTAAAGTTCATCGTAAAGTTTATTTTCTTTTGTGTCGTCAATAAGCCATTCTTTAGAACGAGGATCTGAATAGTGTTTTTTTACTTCTTCAATATCCATTCCGCCTTCTTCTGCAATTTTTTTGTATTCTTCTTCTATTTCTTCTGGAGTTACAGAAATATTTCGCGATTTTAAAAGTGAATCTACAATGATTCTGCTTTTAAGCATTTTTTCGCTATTTCCAGTCCATTGTTCAAGCATAGTTTCTTTTGTTTGACCAGACGAAGTTATCATTTTTTCTAATTGTTCAGGAGTTGTTTGGAACTGCTGAGCCATCATTCGCCAACGTCCGTCAAGTTCTGCTTCTAACATAGAAGCTGGAATTTCAAAAGGATTTTTTTCTACAAGTTGTTCAAGCAAACTTTGAGATTTAATTTCTGCAATTTTTCTGTTTTTTGCAACTTCCATATTGCGCGAAATATCTTTTTTTAAGTCGTCTAAAGTTTTAAATTTCTCGCTTACATCTTGTGCTAAATCATCATCAAGAGCAGGAAGATTTCTAACTTTAATTGCTTTTACAGTAACCTTGATTTTTTTAGAATTTTTTTCAAATTCTTTGGTTTCATCTTTTTTCATTCCTGTAACTTTGTCGTCAATTCCGTAAGCGTCATCGCCAGCACCGATTGTAAAAACATAACCGTTTCTGTTTTCGCCACCTTCTTCTGAATAGTCAACAGTTACAATGTCGCCTTTTTGAGCCACTTCGTCTGATTTTTTATCGATAACAACTGCATTTCGTTCTTGAATGTTTTTAAGTTCATTTTCCAAATCTTTATCTGTAATTTGAACTTGTGGTTCTTTAATTGTAATTCCAGTTAAATTCTTTACTTCTACTTTTGGAAAAACATCATAAGTTACAGAATAAGAAAGGTCTTTTGATGTGTCTAATTCTGGAACTGTTTCCATTACAGGTTGTTTATATGGAAGCGGACGGTTTGTAGTCTCTTTTTCAAAAATTTCGTTTAAAGATTTGTCTATAAGTTCGCTAAGAGCGTCTGCCTTGATTCCTTCGCCATATTTGCGTTCAAGAACATTTGCAGGTACGTGGCCTTTTCTAAAACCAGGAATCTGCGCATTTTTTGTGTATTTTGATAAAACGTTGTTATAAGATTCCTGTACATCTTTTTTTGCAATAGTTACTGTTAATTTTACAGCTGATTTTTCAAGACTAGTGAATTCTGTTGTGAGTTTCACTTTTAGCTCCTTAAAATTTGAAAATAACAAAAAAGCGACTCAAGTTGCCCTGAATCGCTTTTGAATTTAGAGCGGAAAACGGGAGTTGGACCCGCGACATCCACCTTGGCAAGGTGGCGCTCTACCACTGAGCTATTTCCGC
>CAZJOU010000050.1:0-2546 GCA_964547685.1 uncultured Treponema sp.
TAGACAGAATACACATTATAGGACGTAACTTTTTAGTAAAAAAAATAGGTGGTTACAGTTTATCGAAACCACCTATTTTCATTTTTATTTACTTTTTAGAATGCTGCAACAACTTCGCCATTTGGATATTTTTTAGAAATATAATCTTTTACTTTTTGACTTTGCAATGCTTTTACAAGAGCTTTTATTTCTGGTTTATTTTCGTTTCCTTGTTTTACAACAACGTAATTTACATAAGGAGATGAAGAACCTTCTACAAAAAGGCCATCTTTTGTTGCAGAAAGACCTGCTGGCAAAGCGTAGTTTCCATTTATTACTGCGCCGTCTACATCGTTAAGAACGCGTGGAAGCGATGGTCCTTCAATTTCGCGGAATTTAATTTTTAAAGGATTCTTTTTTACATCAATTGGAGTTGCTTCAATTCCAGCGCCGTCGCGAAGTGTTATAAGTCCCGCTTCCTGAAGAAGAAGCAATGCTCTAGCTTCGTTTGTTGGGTCATTTGGAATTGCAATAACAGCCTTTTTCTTTAAATCTTTTATAGATTTTACTTTCTTAGAATATAAAGCGAATGGTTCAACGTGAATTCCGCCTACAGCTGCAAGATGTGTGCCTTTTTCTTTGTTAAAAGATTCCATATATGGAAGATGTTGGTCAAAGTTTGCATCAATATCACCTGCTTCAAGAACTTCGTTCAATGTTGGATAATCTGTCATTTCAATAACTTGAAGATCTATTCCTTCTGCTTTTAAGTCATCTTTTACAAGATTTAAAAGGTCTGCATGTGGCTCTGGTGTTGCGCCAACTTTTAATGTTGTTTGAGCAAACAAACTTGTTGCAACAAATGCAACTGTTAGTAACGAAATAATTTTTTTCATATTTTCCTCCGTAGAAAAATCATATTTTTCCTAGTGATTTAGTATGATTTATTTATATAATTTTAAAATAAAATTGTCAAGTGGTTAGATTCTGAACTTGGTTCAGAATGACTTTTTAGCGTTTGCTTAGCATATGATTTGTGATTTTTGTTCCTGCAAATTGAATTACAGTTACTAACACAATAATTACAATAACGGCTGCAACCATTATTCCTGTTCTAAAACGTTGGTATCCGTAACGAATTGCAAGGTCGCCAAGTCCGCCACCACCTAAGGTTCCTGCCATTGCAGAATATCCAATTAAAGTAATTATAGTTAAAGTTATTCCAGAGATTACAGATGGAATTGATTCTGGAATTAAGACTTTGTAAATAATTTGCCAATTTGTAGAACCCATTGCGCGTGCGGCTTGTACCATTCCAGGATCTACTTCGCTTAATGCTGTTTCCGTAACGCGAGCAACAAATGGCATTGCGGCTATTGCAAGAGGAACTATTGTTGGTGCAGTTCCAATGGCACTTCCTAAAATAAACCTTGTTACAGGAAGAAGAACAATCATAAGAATTACAAAAGGAAAAGAACGCAAAACGTCTATTATGCGACTTAAAATAACATTAAAAACTGGTTTTGGCGTAATCCCAAACTTGTTTGTTATATTTAAAAGAATTCCAAGCGGAAATCCAAGAATAACGGCAAATAAAGTCGAAAAGAAAGTCATTGCCAATGTCTGAAGTGTTGACTGCCCTACTAAAATTAAAATTTGTGTCATTTTGCGCCTTCTTTTATTTCTTCTACAAAAACGTTATTTTTATTTAAGTATGAAATCGATTTTTCTATTTCAGATTTTTCGCCAATAATATCAACAAGCATTGAACCAACTTGTCCAGTTTTTAATTTTTCAATTCCGGCTGCAAGAATATTAAAATTAATATTAAACATTTTTGCAGTTTGACTTAAAACTGGTTCTTCGGAAGAATTTCCTGAAAAATGAAGAATGTATTTTCCGCCTTTTTCTGACCATTTTACAAAATCTTGATTTTGTAAGTTTTCGCTATTTGAATGAACAATGTTTCTAATAAACTCTTTTGTAGTTTCTGTTTTTGGCAAAGTAAAAATGTCGTGAACGCTACCCTGCTCTACAACTTTGCCGTTTTCTATTACAGCAACAAAATCGCAAGAATCGCGTACAACTTCCATTTGGTGCGTAATCATTACGACTGTAAGGTTCATTTTTTTTTGCAAATCTTTTATTAAAGCAAGAATTGACCTTGTTGTTTGCGGGTCTAATGCGCTTGTTGCTTCGTCACAAAAAAGAATGTCTGGATTTGTTGCAAGTGCGCGTGCAATAGCAACACGTTGTTTTTGTCCGCCAGAAAGCGTACTTATTGGCGCATTTTCGCGGTCTTGTAAACCAACCAAAGAAAGCATTTCTTTTACGCGTAAGTTTATTTGTTCTTTTTTTGTTCCGCAAATTTCAAGTGGATACGCAACGTTTTTTCCCGCTGTTCTAGAAGTAAAAAGGTTAAAATTCTGAAAAATCATTCCAATTTTTCGGCGTTGTTCTATAAGTTCTTTTTTGGGAAGATTATCTACTCGTTTTTCTCCGTAAAAAACTGAACCAGAATCTGGTTTTTCTAAAAGGCTTACTAAGCGAACTAAAGAACTTTTTCC
>CAZJOU010000050.1:2646-11631 GCA_964547685.1 uncultured Treponema sp.
TGTTCGTTCTTCTTCTTTTTTAAAAATAGTTTTCGTTCCAAAGAAGTTTTTTTCTGGTGAAGTTCTGCAGAAGGTTTTACAAAATATCTACGATTTTTATATTCTTTTACAATACCTTCATTTTCTGTCATTCTTTTAAAACGTTTTATTGCTTTTTCAAGATTTTCAGATTCGCCAACAATAATTGTAGCCATAAAATTTCACCTCCTTTCTTTGTTAAAAAACTAAAGTATGTTAATAATATAAAATTTTTATAAAAGAATCAATTAAAAAAGAGATTGTTGTGGACGCTAACGCTAGGCTTCGCACAAGCACGACAATGACATAAAAATTTACAAACAAGATTGTATAGTTTGATAAAAATCTAAGGCGCAATTTTTTGCGGAATCTTTTTCGGTAAGATAATTTTCTAGATTTTTTGAAAAAGAACTTATTATTTTTGCATTTTCCATAATTGGAAGCATACTGTTTATATTACTTTGATTGTAGCGAATTTTCATAAGTGCATCGTATTCCATTGTTTCTAGTTCTTTTTGTTCCATAAGAATTGTAAGACTTTTATTGCTACTAGGAATTCCTTTTTCGCATTTTTGAAGCAAAGCCATTTCTTTGCTATTTAAAAGAAAATTTATTAAAATTGCCGCTTCTTTTAGATTTTTGCAATCTTTTTTAATTGCGTACATTGTTGCAGGTTTTAAATACCAACCAGATTCTTTTGCGTTTGTCGTAGAAATAAAATTTCCAAGAACAGAAATTTCGTTTTTTTCTGCAATTTTTTCTGCAAATTGAGAACTTTCGTTACACCAAACAACTGCACCAGCAATTTTATTTTTAGAAAACATTTGTGAATCAAAGTTTTTTAAAGTTGGAAAAACAACATTTTTAGTAAAAAGAGTTTTTACAAATTTAAAAAATTCTTCAAGTTCGTTTTCCGAAATATTTACAGTATTGTTATCCGTAAAAAATTTTTTATTATAAGTTTGTTCAAACCAAGCTATTGAAAAAAGAAAAAGATGTTTTTCGTCCATTCCTAAAGGATAAAATCCGTCTTTTTGCATTATTTTTGCGGCATTAAAAAGTTCGCTCCAAGTTTTTGGAACAGAAAGCGAATATTTATCAAAAATAGATTTATTAAAAATAGGAATAATGGAATTGAATGCAATAGGAATTGCGTTTAACTTTCCGTTCATTATTCCATAAGAAAGGTCGTTTTGTGTAAAATTAAAAAGGTCAATATAATCACCTAAATTAAAAAGATTGTAAAAACCGTTTCCATCGTAAGAATACTTAAAAAGCCAATCAAAATTTATTTGCATTACATCGGCAGTTAAATTTTCGTTATATTGATTTTCAAAGTGTTTTTCGTATCCTTGCCAAGCGAAAAATTCTGGTTTTACAGAAATTTGCGGAAATTTTTCTGAAAATTCATTTAATCCTTTAATCGTATATTCGTTTCTAAAATCTTTTCCCCACCAAGAAAAAGTAATTTCTGTTTTTTTTAAGTTTTTTTTATTTTTGTTTGAACAACTAGAAATTAGAATTGCCGTGCTAAAAAAAAACGTAAAAAGCAAAAATAAAGCGACTTTTTTATTGTTCGGAAATAATTTCATTTTTAAGCTCCATAAAAAGTCCAACAATTTTTGGGTCAAAATGCTGGCCAGCTTCGCTTTCTATTAAATTAAACGCATCGTCATAACTCATTGGCTCTTTGTAACATCTTTTAGAAACAAGAGCGTCAAAAACATCTGCAACTGCCATAATGCGTGCGCAAAGCGGAATTTCTGTTCGTCTGCGTCCTGTAGGATAACCTTTTCCGTTCCATTTTTCGTGATGATAATGTGCAATGTCGGAAGCAATTTCGACATAACGATAATCTTCTACGCCACCCAAAATTTGATTTACAATTTTTGAACCAGCGGCGGCGTGTGTTTTCATAACTTCAAATTCTTCGGTTGTAAGTTTTCCTGGTTTATTTAAAATTGAATCTGGAATTACAATTTTTCCAATGTCGTGCATTGGCGCAGCGCGCGTAACAAAATCTATATATTGGTCTGTAAGAACATCTGGCCAAAGTCCGTGTTTTTTTGCTTGATTTAATATTAAATTTACATAATGACTTGTGCGTTTTACGTGTTGACCAGTTTCGCCACTTCTGCTTTCTACTAAATCTGCAATTCCAATTATTGTATTGTTTTGAATTTCTGCAATTCTTTGTTTGTTAAGTTCAGTTTTAAATGTAAGCACATCTTTGTCGGTTTCTAGTCCTTTTACAATTCTGTAAGTGTAAATTAAACTAGAAAAAATAGACGCAAGCATTAAAACTATTGCTGCATAGGAAATAATTTTTGAACGTTCAAGATTTGTATTTAGTTCATTTCTAACAGATTTTATTTGATTTTCTGAAAGAAGCGCTAGTTTTTCTATGCTTAAATTTACTCGGTTTATTAGCGGATTTACGTTTTCGTCTGCATATTGAACAATTTCTGCTTCGTTTTGATTTTGTATTAAAGAAAAAAGGACTGCGTTATAGTTTAAATAATTTAAAACATCGTCATTTACGCTTCTAAAAAGTTCTAGTTTTTCGGAATTTTTTATATTTTTCATTAAAGAACCATGTTTTATAATTTGATTCCTTAATTTTAATTCAATTTGAACAATTTTATTTTTTGCGTCATTTATATTGTGATATTTTTTTGTTCGTAAAAAATTTGACATTTCTAGTTCGTGTTCGTAAATTAATGATTCAATTTGGTCAATATCGTCTTTTTCGTTAAAACTTTGATCAACCATATAATTGTAAGAGGAAGCTTGAATGTCAAAACAGTGTTTTAAGTACAAAATGCCACAAAGGCCAACAAGTTCGGCAATAATTACAACAATTAAAACACTAACAGAAATACTTTTTTTCACGTCTTATATTATAGCACAGTTAATTTATTTTTGTTAATTTTGAAAAAAATCCAAAAAATTATAAATTTTGGGAAAAGTGAATTTCCCGCAGATTCACGAAACAAAGTTTCGTCAGCGGATTTACGCAGATTTAGGAAATTAAATTTGTGCAAATCGATAAAAAAAATCCTAAAAAGTGGGACGCAGGCGAAAAATGAAAGGCCCCAAGGAAGCCTAACATCGAAGATGTCGGCGGACTGGGAAGGTTCGTTTTTCGCCGTCGCTGGGACCCGCTTTTTAGGATTTTTTTAATTGCAACACAATTTTATGTAGATTGTCGGGTCTAGCCCGACAATGACGCGAAAATTGCTAAACGATATTTTCACAAAATTTATAGATTTTGAGAATTTTAATTAGCCACAAATCTACGCAATTTGTTGCAGTTTTTCGCGGATAAATTCGCTTTTTTCTTTTAAGGCAATTTTTCCTGTATTTAGAATAAGAATATTTGGACGGCGCGCATCTAGCGAAACTGTTCCTGCGGATGTTTTTATTAAATTTAAAACTTTGTCTACAGAAATGTCGGAAACTTTTGCAAATTCAACTGTTACTTTTCCTTGATGTTCTTTTATTGAAGAAATATTAAGTTTTTTGCAAATAATTCTTATATCGGCAAGAGACAAAAGACTTGTAACTTCGTCCGGAATTGGACCAAATCTATCTTCTAGTTCAAAATAAACGCTATCAAGTTCTTCGTTAGTTTGAATAGACGCAATTTTTTTGTAAATTTCCATTTTTGTTTGCGGATTTTGCACATAAGAATCGGGAATAAATCCTGTGTATTCAAGTTCCATAAGAACTTCTGGACTGTCTTTGTAATCTTCTTGCGCCATAAGAGCGTTTACTGCTTGGTTTAAAAGACGAACATAAAGGTCAAAACCTACGGAATAAACATTTCCAGATTGGTCGCGCCCTAATAAGTTTCCCGCTCCACGAATTTCCATATCTTTCATTGCAATTTTAAAACCGCTTCCAAGTTCGGTAAAATCGCTAATAACCTGAAGTCGCTTCATTGCAATTTCGCTTAAAGATTTATTTTCTGGATACAAAAGATAAGCGTACGCTTTTTTGTCGCTACGTCCAACGCGCCCGCGAAGTTGGTAAAGTTGCGAAATTCCGTACATATCGGCTCTATCAATAATTATTGTGTTTACGTTTGGAATATCAATTCCGTTTTCTATAATTGTTGTTGCAACAAGAACGTGAAATCCGCCAAGTTTAAAACGTCTAAAAATATCGTCAAGTTCTTCGCTAGACATTTGCCCGTGCGCAACTTCTATCATCATTTCTGGAAGTAAGCGTTCTAGTTTAATTCGCGTTTCGTTTAAAGATTCAACTCTGTTATGAAGATAAAAAACTTGTCCTCCGCGTTCTACTTCGCGCCTAATTGCCGTTGCAACTTTTTCGTCTGAATATTCATCTACAATAGTTTCTATTGGCTTTCGTATTTGTGGCGGAGTTGTTAAAAGGCTCATATCGCGAATTTTTAAAAGACTCATATGCAAAGTGCGCGGAATTGGTGTTGCGGACATAGAAAGACAATCAATATTATTTTTTATTGCTTTTAATTTTTCTTTATCTTTTACGCCAAAACGCTGTTCTTCATCAATAATTAAAAGTCCAAGATTTTTAAACTGAACATCTTTTTGAATAATTCTGTGCGTTCCAATAAGAATGTCAATTTCGCCTGCGGCAAGTTTTTGTAATATTTGCTTTGTTTCTTTCTGAGACACAAAGCGCGAAAGATGTGCTATTTTTACAGGAAAATTTGTAAATCGTTCTACACAAGTTTCGTAATGTTGTTCCGCTAAAATTGTAGTTGGCGCTAAGAAAGCAACTTGTTTTCCGCCCATAACCGCCTTAAAAGCCGCACGCATTGCAATTTCTGTTTTTCCGTAACCAACATCACCACACAAAAGTCGGTCCATTGGTTGCGGTTTTTCCATATCTTTTTTAATTTCTTCCGTAACTGTAATTTGGTCTGGCGTGTCTTCGTACGGAAAAGATGCTTCAAAAGCGGCTTGCCATTCCGTATCTTTAGGAAAAGGAAATCCGTGCGATGCTTGGCGACGCGAATAAAGCGAAATTAATTTTTGCGCTAAATCTTCTACAGATTTTTTTACTTTATTTTTTCGGTTTTCCCAAGATTTGCTTCCAATTCTGTCTAGCGTTGGCTTTTCGCCTTCGTTTCCAATGTAGCGTTGAACTAAATTTAATTGTTCAATAGGAACAAAAACGAATTCTTCGTCTGCATATTGAAGTTTTATGTAGTCGCGTTCGTTTCCAAGTGCTTTAATTCGGTCAATTCCGTGAAAAATGCCAATTCCGTAATTTACGTGAACAACATAATCTCCTGGATTAAGTTCTACAAATGTGTCTATTGCTTTGCTTTTTGCTTTGTGTAGCGATTTTGGAACGTACTTTTTGCGCCCAAAAATTTCGTTTTCTTGAATTACGCGAAGTTTTAATTCTGGAATAACGAAACCTTCAGAAATTGCGTTTGGAATTATTTTTAGCGCATTTTTTTCGCGGTTTACAAAATCTTTTAAAATTTCTGAAATTCGTAACGCTTGATTTTCGTTATCTGCAAAAATAAAAATATTCCAGTTTTCGTTAAGTTGATTTTCTAGTTCATCTTTTAAGTAATTTATGTTTCCAAAATAACTAGTTCCTGGTTCACTTTCTAATTTTAAGAAATCTAATTCATTTTTTTCTTCGCTTTCATTTTCTGTTACAGTTGTTAGCGTTCTAAAATAAATTCGTTTTTCGTGCAAAGAAATAATTTCATTAAAATTAAAAATTAAATCTTGTGGCGGAAAAACTGGAAGTGTAAGCCGCGCTTTTCTGTAAAGTCCAGAAAGTTCGCGGTTTATATTTTCTATAGAATTTTCTTGACGGTCAAAATCCATAAAGAAAATTTGCGAATTTGGTTCAATGTAGTCAAAAATAGAAAAAGTTTTTTCCCACAAAAGCGGATAAAAAAGTTCTTCGCCCTCGCCCGCTCCAGAATTTTTTAAACTTTCTAAAAGTTCATTTTTAAACTTCTTTGCTTCGTCCGTAAAAGGAATTCGTGGATTTTCTGGAGTTTCTTCTGTTATGCAGTTTTTTTCGTAATTTTCAAAAATATTTTCCAATTTTTTAATTAATTCGCTATTCCAAATAACTTCTTTCATTGGATAAATTATTACGCTATCTATCTTTTTTATAGTTGTTTGGTTATCCGAATCAAAAATTTTTATTTCTTCTATTTTGTCAAAATCAAAAATAATTCTTGTTGGATTTTCGTCTTCTGGTAAAAAAATGTCTAAAACTTCGCCTCGTAGACTAAATTCTCCTGCAACTTGAACGCGCGGAACTCTTAAGTAACCATTTTTTGTAAGTTTTTCCGAAAGCGAGATTGTGTCAATTTTTTGCGCTTTAGAAAGTCCAAATATTAAAGAGCGAATATATTCTGGATTCGGAAGCGGAGAAAGCAAAATTCGTAGCGGAATAATAAAAATTCGTGGTTTTAGTTTAAAAAGTTCATTTGCAGAAAAGTTTTTGTAAGCAAGTTTTGCAAGCGCGCCGGAACGTAAACCAAAAATTCTAGCGCCTTGCGTAACTGTTTTATAAGGAACAGAAGTCCAAAACGGAATTATTGTAGTTTCGGCTTCTGGAAAAATAGTTTCTAAATCTGATTTTAGCGCATTTGCTTCGCGTTCACCTTGAACAAAAATATAAATATCCGAAGATGAAGATGAAACTTGTGGCAAATCCTTAAATGCACTAGAAGAATAGCCAGATTGTTTATAATTAAGACTTTGTAAAGTAAGTCCTTTTTTTAATTCTGAATAATTTTTAATAAAAAAACTGTATAGCGCGCCTTGAATGCCAGAAATATTAACTGGATACGAAACTTTTTCGGATAAAATAGAAGTTAAAACGTTCTTTTCTGAATCCCAATTTTTTAGTAAACTATAAATAGAATTTGCTGATAATGTATTCATATTTTTTTGCCGATAATAAAGCAAGAAGTTCCAAGTTGAACTGTAAGGGAGCCAAAATTGAAACGACTTTTTAAGATTATAGCAATATTATTTGTTTTTGGACAGACTTTTATTTTTGCACAAAATACAGATTCTAAAAATTATGAAAATATGTCTGTTTCAATCAGATATTATGACAGAACAATGTATTATCCAGAAAATGCTGATACAAATCCTGTTTTTGTTCATATTTCAATAAAAAATAACTCCACAGAAACAATGCGTTTTAAACTTGCCGACGACAGAATGTTCAGCGTTGATTTTAATGCGTACACAATAAAAAATTCGCAACTTCCACAAACAGAAAAACTTATAAGAAAGCGTACAACAAATCAAACTGTTTATTTTAGGGAACTTTCTTTGGAAACTGGCGAAGAATATTCTTTTATAGAAAACTTAAAAGATTACATAGAAATTTCTGAACCTTCTATTTATTACATTGAATTAAAATTTTATCCAGAATTGTATAAATCAAAATATTTAGAAATTTCTTCTAATAGACTTACATTAGAAGTTCGCCCTTCTCCTTCTGCGGCCTCTTCTTCTGTTCTTCCTGTAAAAAATCAATCTGCCGAACTTTTAAAGCCAGAAGAAATTTCGCCAGACAAAGTTGTTGAACAAACAATTATTGCTCGCCAAAAATCGTTGTGGGATCAATACTTTTTGTATTTAGATGTTGAATCTATGCTTCAAAGAAATGCTTCTGCAAAGCGAAAATACGCTTCTTCTTCTGCGGACGAAAGAGCAAGAATGTTAAAAAATTACAAAGCAGATTTAATGCAATCCAGAATTGACAACGACATTGTTGCAGTTCCAGAAAAATTTGAAATAGAAAGAACTGTTTATTCAAAAACAGAAGGAACTGTAACTGTAACAGAATGGTTTAAATATCCAAATTATCACGAAAAGAAAAGTTACGTTTATAAAGTTCGCCAGCGCGAAGGAATTTGGCAAATTTACGATTATACAGTAACCAACTTGGGAACAGAATAATGAAAGTTTTACTTATTTCCAATGATGAAAAAAACATTTCTGCAATAAAAGATTTTCTTAATTTAAAAGGTTATAGTGCAATTATTTACACTAATTTTCTTAAAGCTTTAGACAATTTAGAAGAAATTAGTCCAGATTTTTGCATTATTAATGTTTTAAATTATCCTCGTCATTGGAAAATTCTTTGCCAATTTTTAAAAAGCAAACTTTTTTTAGAAAATTGTTCAGTTATACTTTTTGCTCCAAATAATTTTTCGGAAGAAGAATTAAAAAAGACACAAATCTTAGGCGTAAAAGGAATATTTAAAAGTGATGATAAAATTGGACTTAATTCGCTATTAAATATTTTAGAGCCAAAACCACAAGATTCGCTAGAAAAAAAACGTTCACTTCTTGCAAGAATAGAGGCTTTAAACAATGAAAAAAGGTAAAGCGAAATTTTTTTGCGAAAATTGTGGCGCAGAAGTTCCAGAAAATGCAAAAATGTGCAAAAACTGTGGCAAATTTTTTATTTCTGTGCGTTGCCCAAATTGCGGAAAAACTGGAACAAGTAGCGAATTTAAAAATGGTTGCCCTAATTGTGGTTACGCAGTTGGAAATAATAGCGCACTTAATTCTAAAAATAGCGAAAATTCAAAAACTTTGCGACACGCAAGCGCATTAAACCAAATATTTTCTTCGGCTGGGCGATTTTCTAATTCCCGCGCTAAGAAAAACGAAAAAAACGAATATTCACTTCCCGCTTGGATTTATATTTTAACGTTTTCTATGCTTGTTGCCGTAATGATTGGCGTTTACAGTTGCATAAAAAATCCGTTGTATTGATTTTTTTTTAGCATTTTGCTAAATTTTTTCGTAATAAGCTTGAAATTCGAGTTTTATTGGTTCATCAAAATTGTCTGTGCTTCCGCAGAAATCCGTTTTTGCTACACACGGTTGAGGCTGTAAGGAATTTTATCTTATCGGTTGCTACGCAACCTCAGCCCTCAAAGTGTTCGCAAAAGCCGTTTTCTGCTCC
>CAZJOU010000051.1:0-2505 GCA_964547685.1 uncultured Treponema sp.
GCCGCAAAATTGACGCAGAATACGTAATGAGCAACAACTTTGCGTTTGCCGGAATTAATACTTCGCTAATCTTTAAGAAGTGGCAAGATAAATAAAAGATTACAAAGAAACAAAAAAAGGGCTCTGTTCTACTAAGCACTAGGCTCTTGAAATTGCTGTCATTGCCGTGCTTGACACGGCAATCTATAATAACTAGATACCAAACGAGTTTACATAGCAAACTCGTGTAATAATGACATTTTTTCAGACACTTAGTCGAACAGAGTCTTTAAAAAAAATGCTGGAAGTTCAAAAAACACTTCCAGCATATGAAAAAATTAGTTTGTTTTAATTAAAATTTTCCTTTATAACCCATTTTGTTAAGTTTTACTTGTGTTGCAAGAGGAAGATTTTTGCAACCAGTGAATAAATTTTCTGGATTTGAGTAACCTTGTGCGCGTGCCAATGGCAATTGCCATGCAAAATTGATTTTTGCAGAATCTGCTATATCCATTTCTTCAAGGCTAGAAGGATATAAAAATGGATCAGAAGTAGAATTTTCGCCAAGAGTAATCTTTTTTAATCCCCTAGGAAGCATTACACCTTGCCATTCTACCCAAGATTTATTGAATGTTACACTATGAGCAGTTCTTCTGTTGGTTATAACAGCATCTGCTGGAATTTCAATTTCATCAATTTCACAACCGTCTGCGCCATGACCAGTATCAGCGATGGTAAAATTTAATTTTTTAGGAAGTACAATTTTTTTAACTTTCATCCAAGGAAAAGCAGTATCATTACATCTGATTTCTTTTAAAGAATCTGGAAGAACGAGTGTATTCATTTTAGTAAAGTCAAGTCCACGGAACGCTGAGCTTGTAATTTTAAAATCTGATTTTGGCCAAACAATTTCGGTTAAAGGACAATTAACATAATATAGCCTAGTAGTATGACTTCTTGATGAATCATAAGTTTCAAATCCACCACGTGTTGTTATTTTAAATTCAATATTTTCTAAATCTTCTGGAAGAACTAAACGTTCAAGAGCACATGTGCCAAAGTCCCCTGTTATTTTTTTCTGTCCTTTATGAAATACAATTTCTCTTAGTCCAAAAGTTTTAAGCTTTACGTTTTCTGCTGTGTATTCTGATTTGTATGAATCGTTATTTAAGTTAACTCCACTACTTGTATAGTTAAAATATTTTTCTCCAATGCAACCTCTACAAGTTGTTTCTTCATGAGTTTTGCGTTTTTTCCCTCCACTTGGTTCATATATTTTATCATAAGAGACATAACATTCGCTTTGAGAATTAAGCTCGATTTCTTTTATACCTTCTTCAAATTCAATGCGTTGGCAAGAAAAATTGTTAAAACTATCAGACTCATAATCCATTTTAAGTTGTTTTTTTTGTACAGCTTTATTTACCGCTTCAGAAGAAGAACCAAAAAGCTTAATTTTTACGGAATCAACAGGAATGCCTTCTATAGTTGCAGGAATTAAAATATTTTCAAATACATCATCGTTTACAACTGCTGCCCAATCTATTTCAGAAATATTAACGTGACCGGCTTTGTTTAATGAATATTTAAAATATTTTGCATCTAAAGGTTTTTCTGGTGTTTTTAGTTCTATAAGGGCTGGGAGCTGAACTTTAGGTCCTCCACAAGAACAAAGCAAAGTTGCTACAAAAAGTGCAAAAATTGCAAATTTTAATTTTATTTTCATATAAATCTCCTATGCGTTTTGTGCCCGCCGGCAATTATTTATTAACGAATAACCCAGAATAAGATTATCGATAATCTTTGGAATATTTCTGTTCCAACCTGTAGATGAAATATATTGTTCAAAATTATTTTGTAGAGAAAATTCTTTATAAATTTCATGAATATTTTTAAATACAGTAAATTGGTTTTCTTCGTTTCCACTAGGAAAATATGGTGAATTTCCTGGATAAAAAAATGCGAATGTATATTTTCTGTCAATCGGCGAAATTAAATTTGGAAGATAGAAATGCACTAATTTTGAAAAACCTACAACTTTGGCTGAAGTTTTAGAGATTTCGAGATTTTTAAAAAGATTAAATAATATGTCAAAATTTTCATCACTAATTTCTTTTAATTGAATATCTTTAAGATTATAAAAATTGCTTTTGTTGTTTAAAATTGACTGTTTAAAATTTTCTTTGCTAAAAAGTTGTGCTCCACGATTTTTCATGCCCCAAGATTCTAAGCATTCGTAAGCAAGCATTATGAACTCATCAGAAAATTTGTTTTCAAAATCAAACCTTAAGATTTTATCATATAGCCCAAATTTTTTTGAATCTTGTTTTAATAGTTCTTTATTTTGTTCTAAGATTTCTTTAATTTTTTGTGGAGACAATTTTTCTTCAATATTTACAAGAATTTTTCTTAATCTTGGCATAATTTTTTTTCTAAATTTTAATCGCAAAACGAGCGTAGCGAGTTTTGCGATTAAAGCGAGTTAGTCAACTCGCTTTAATGGTATACCATTAAAGCGAAAAAAAT
>CAZJOU010000051.1:2605-4366 GCA_964547685.1 uncultured Treponema sp.
ATTAAAGCGAGTTAGTCAACTCGCTTTAATGGTATACCATTAAAGCGAAAAAAATTTAGATAACCTTTTTTGTTACTTTTTGCCCACTTTTGCTGTTTTTAAAATATGAAACGCTTATTTTTAAAAGTATCTACTTTTGCAACTTTCGCTTTTGGGTCTATTTTTGCCTTAAGCGCGCAACCCTCGTTAGAAGGTTTTTTGCAAAATGACCTTGAAATTAAAAATCTTTCGCTAGAAGTTCAAAAATCTGTTTTAGAAAACAAAAGCACTTATATAAATAACGGTCTAGATGTTACGCTTTCTACAGGAACAGCAAATTTTAAGTTTAATAGCGATGGAACAAGCGTTTCTTTTAATCCTTCCGCAAAAATTTCTGTTCCGCAAATAAACAATCTTTCAGTTTCGGCTTCTTCTACAATAAAATTTGACGATGGAGCAAATAATTCTTCTGATACTTCTATTACTTTAGGAATTGATTTAATTTCTGGAAATGCACTTGAACGAAAAATTACACTTTTAAAATCTGAACGTACACTTTTAGAAACAAAACGCAAATTGCAAAATCGAGCTTTAGAAGCCGAAAAAGAATATTACACAGAATTAAAAGCACTTTTTACTTCGGCAAGCGAAATTTCTAGCGCACAAAACGACCTTTACGACGACACAGTTGATTTTGACGAAATTAAAGCAAAAGGTTACGCAGAAACTTCTGCAAAATATCGCCAAGCGGAATTAAAAGTTCTTTCCGATAAACACGAAGTAGAAACAAAAATTCACGACCTTGAACACGATTGCGCCGTTTTTGCTTCTAAATGTGGCGTTGTTTTTGAAAGTGGAACAAATCCTAGCGAATTTTTGCCAACAGAAATTCCTAGCACAGAACCTGTTAATATTTTAGATTTTGCAAAAAAGAATTACACAAAAATTGAAAGTGCAGAATATGAACACAAAATTGCAGAACTTGAACGCAAAGCCGACAAAAATTTTTCGCTAACTGCAAATGCCGGCTACACTTTTAAAAATTCAAACACATATTTTGGCTACGATGATTCTGTTTCTAAAGCAGACAAAGCAGATACTATTGATGCGGGACTTTCTGCAACTTACAAAGGAGTTACGCTAGGAGCAGGAATTTATCTTCCAACAGACGGAAGCGACCCAACTTATTCTGCAAGCGCAACAGTAAATCCAAACTCGTTTAGAACTTCTAAAATTAAAAAACAAACAAATTTAATAAACGAAGACCAAGAATTAATTGCAATTCAATCAGCAGAGCAAGATTACGACACCGATATTGTAGACAAACAAACTGAACTTAGCGACATTCAATGGTCAAAAGAAACAAATTCTAAAACGTATGATATGTACGTAACGCTTACAGAAGATATGCAAAATCTTTTAAAACAAGGAATTGTAAAAGAAACTGAATATTTAGACGCTTTTGCAAACAAAGAACTTTATCGCTTTAAACTTATAATAAACGATATTGATGTTATAATATATAATGATGAAACAAAACTTTTGTTTTGCCGCGATGATGAATTGCAAGAATAGATTGCTTCGTCGCTTCGCTTCTCGCAATGACGGGCTTGCGAAAAATCGTCATTGTGATGATGGTTTGCGAAAACGAGTCATTGCGAATCTATTGTACTATTCGTCATTGCGAGCCCGAAGGGCGTGGCAATCTTAATAAAGGATTTGACTATGAAAAAAATTAATATAAAAAAAATCCCACTAAAAATTAAACTTTTAATTGGTTGC
>CAZJOU010000051.1:4466-7170 GCA_964547685.1 uncultured Treponema sp.
TACGATATGCAAGTTACAAAAGCAAATGGTTCTGCAAAAGAATACAAACTTATGCAAACTCAGCGGCTTTCGCTTGTTCAAAAAATTTCCGATCGACAAATTGTTGCAACTTTTGACGGAGTAATTGCAGATTTAGACGTTTCTGTAAACGATTCGCTAGAAGCAAAAGATTCTGTAGGAACAATTGTAAACGTTGACTATCTTACCGCAGATGTAGAAGTTGCCGAAACCGATGTTGCTAAACTAAAAGTTGGTCAAAAAGTAGAATTTACTTTTCCGGCATATTCAGACCAAACTGTTTACGGCTACGTTGTAAGTTGGCCCGCAATTGGCGAAGTTACAAGTCGTGGCGCAACTATTGTAAAAGCAAAAGTTCGCATAGATGAATATCCAGAAGAAATTTTACCAAACTTTTCGTTTACAGGTAAAATTCAAATTACTGAACCAGAAGAAAATCTTGTTGTAGAACGTTACGCTATTGCTTACGAAGATGGCAACGCTTATGTTCAACTTGCAAAAAGTGGCGAAAAAGTTAATGTAAAAGTTCAACCTTATGGTTCAGATTACGTAAAAATTTTAGAAGGACTTTCTGGTGGCGAAGTATTAAAAGCGCAAAGTACACCAAAATCTAGCGGTTGGAACAAACGTAACAACAAAGGCGGAATGGGTGGCGGTCCAGGTGGCGGAGGAATGGGCGCTGGTGGTCCACCTCCTGGAGGATTTTAATTATGCCAGAAGCCAAAAAAAACAAAGAAACTGTAATACGAATGCAAGACGTTTGGCGCATTTACAAAATGGGTGATAACGAAGTGCAAGCGTTGCGTGGAATTAGTTTTAGCGTTACTCAGGGCGAATTTCTTTCTATAATGGGACCTTCTGGCTCTGGAAAGTCTACTTGTATGAATATGATTGGCTGCTTAGACAAACCAACTTCTGGAATTGTAGAAATTGGCGGAAAAGAAACTGCAAAAATGTCAGAAAAAGAACTTGCCGTTTTAAGAAACAGAACAATCGGATTTGTTTTTCAGCAATATCATCTTTTGCCAGGATTAACTGTTTTGGAAAATGTAATGCTTCCGCTTCGCTACCAAGGAATAGAAAAATCAAAACGAGCGGAACTTGCTAAATCTGCGCTTTCGCTAGTTGGACTAGAAGAACGAATGTCGCATCGTCCTTATGAACTTTCCGGTGGACAAAAACAGCGAGTTGCTATAGCGCGCGCAATGGTTACAAAACCACAAATAATTCTTGCAGACGAACCAACCGGAGCGTTAGATAGCAAAACTGGTCTTTCGGTAATGAATCTTTTTAAGGATATAAATGAACAAGGAACGACTATCGTTATTGTAACGCACGACCCGCGAATTGGCGAAAGCACAAAACGTTGTATTCGCATTTTAGACGGAAACATTCAATCCGACACAATAAACAAAGATTTTGAAACTAAAAATATGGCAGAGGAATTTAATGTTTGAAGATTTTATAGACGCTTTGCAAAATTTTCGTCGCAACAAAACAAGAACATTTCTTTCGCTTTTAGGCGTAATAATTGGCGTTGCGTCCGTAATTGTAATTACAAGCATGGGAAAAAGTTCTGCCCAACAAATAAAAGATACATTTGGCTCTTCCGGACTTGATGTTGTTAGCATTTCTAGCGGCTTTATGCGACGAAATCGCGACGCCGTAACAATAACGTTTGACGAATCCTTTAGAAAAACTCTTTACGAAAAAGTAGAAAACATTAAAAAAGTTTGGTACAAAAACAGTTTAAGCGCAACAATTTCGTATGGCGAAACAAGTTCCACAGTAAATTGCAACGCAGTAGAAGCCGGATATTTAGAAATGTACGGACTTACTCTTTCTAGCGGACGTTACATAAATGTTACAGACGACCAAGAAGGAA
The DNA here is from genome assembly GCA_964547685.1 of uncultured Treponema sp. Taxonomy (GTDB): domain Bacteria; phylum Spirochaetota; class Spirochaetia; order Treponematales; family Treponemataceae; genus Treponema_D. The sequence continues at coordinate 6,370 of CAZJOU010000051.1, forward strand.
GTCAAAAAATTATTTTAGGAAGCACAATTTCCGAAGCACTTTTTCCTGCCGGAGACGCAGTTGGAAAATACGTTCTTGTAACTAGTAGCAATGTTTCATTTAGTTTTCAAGTAATTGGCGTTTTAAAAGAACAATCATCTGGAATGGAATCTTCTACAAACTCTGCGTACATTCCACGTGGATTTTATTCAAAAAAAATTGAACCGAATCCAGCGGCTGCAACAGTAATGGTTCAGGCAACTTCAGAATCTAAAGCAACTGCACTTGCCGAAACTTTAGAAACGTATTGCGAAGAACTTTCTGGCACATCTTATTCCGTAAATGTAACTTCTATGCAAACAATGATTGAACAAATGAATTCTATTACAACAACCTTAAGCGTTATGTTAAGTGCCATTGCCGCAATTTCGCTTTTAGTTGGCGGAATTGGAATAATGAACATAATGATTGTAACTGTTACCGAACGAAAACAAGAAATCGGAATAAGAAAAGCATTAGGTGCAAGCCCTTCTGATATTCGTCGCCAATTTTTAGTAGAATCCGCTTCTATTACGCTAATAGGCGGCATTTTAGGAATAATTATAGGAATTGCAATAAGTTTTGCTGTAGAATATGTAAAAAGTCAATCGTTTATAATTAGTTTTCCTGCGTGCATTATAAGTTTTATTTTCTCTGTTTTTGTAGGAATTTTCTTTGGACTAAATCCTGCCGCTCGCGCCGCCAAGTTAAATCCCGTAGATGCGCTTTCTGGCGAATAAAGAAAAAATTGACGACCTATTAGCGAAAACTTAACTCTACTAA
>CAZJOU010000051.1:7270-10363 GCA_964547685.1 uncultured Treponema sp.
CCTTTTTCATCAAATTTTTTCATTATTGCCATGTAAACTTCTGTTTGCATTTGCGCAAGATTTTTAGGTTCAAACCAAACTGCAAGCGTAAGATTCAATCCGCTATCTCCAAATCCACTGTACCAAACTGCTGGCGCAGGATCTTTTAAAACAGAAGGACACAACTCTGGCACACTTTTCATTGTTTCTAAAGCCAAATTCATATCCGAAGAATAGTCAATTGGAACTTCAAAAAGAAAGCGACGATTTTCAAAAAAACTGTTATTTTGAAAATTCGTATTAATTATGGAACTATTTGGAATGCGAATTAACTGATTATTTGTAGTGTGAATTTTTATAGAAAGCAAACCTATAGAATCAACAGTTCCAGAAACGCCACCGACTTCTATAAAGTCGCCAATTTTCATAGTTTTTTCGCCAATAACAAAAAGTCCGCTTATAAAATTGCTAACCGAAGTTTGTGCCGCAAAGCCAATCGCAACGCCAGCAATTCCCGCCGCGCCCCAAATTGCGCTAAGTTTTACGCCAAACAAACTTAAAACGTACATTACAACAAGAACGTAAAAAACATAAGAAATCAATTTTAAAATTGTTTTAGAAACGTGAACCGGAATTTTTTCTTTAGAAATTCTTTTTACAGCGTGTTTAATCAACTTAAACACAAGCCACATTATTAAAATTACAATAATTGCACCAATAACCTTAAAAAGATTATGCCAAGTTGCAAACGTTTTTATGTAATCTATAAATTGTGACGAAATTTTTCCAACAGTTTCGTTTGCAGCATCAACGGCCGCTTCCGTTACATCACTTAAAATTCCAGAATCTTCTTCCAATTTTTTTGCCTTCTTTAAAATAAATTTTCAAAATGCACTTAGTTAAATAAATTTCTAAAATAAGTTAATAACAAAACTCCGCCACAAAAACCAATTACAACCATTATAAGCGCAGAAAAAAATGAACCAAAAACTTCAGAATAAACTTTTCGTCTTGCTTCTTTTCTTTTTGCTTTTGCTTCTTTTGCAGCTTGTTCCGCTTGCTCTTGTTTTTCTTTCTCTAAATCAGCCTTCTCTTCTGCATCCATAAAAAACCTCTTTCGTATTACTAATAACTATTTTATTACAGAAATAAAAGTTGTCAATTTTTATTGTGTTTGCAAATGTCGCTAATAATACATTCTGCGCACTTTGGCGCTTTGGCGGTGCAAACGTACCTTCCGTGCAAAATTAACCAATGATGTGCGTGTTGCAAATATTCGCTAGGAATTCGTTCTAACAAACTTTTTTCTACTTTTTCCGGAGTGTTTCCTTCCGCTAAACCAATTTTTGGGCAAATGCGCAAAAGATGCGTGTCTACCGGCATTGTGGGCTTTCCAAAAATAACGTTTAAAACAACATTCGCAGTTTTTCTTCCAACGCCTGGCAAACTCATTAATTTTTCGCGACTATCTGGAACTTCGCTATTAAAATCGTTTATTAATTTTTTGCTAAGTTCAAAAACATTTTTGCTTTTTGCGTTGCTAAGTCCAATAGATTTTATGTAAGTTGCAATTTTTTCACGTCCTAGTTCGCACATTTTTTGTGGCGTGTCTGCAACCTTAAAAAGCGGTTCGGTTACTTTATTTACGCTTTTATCCGATGTTTGCGCAGAAAGAACAACGGCAACCAAAAGTGTATAAGGCGAATAATATTTTAGTTCAGGTTTTGGCTCTGGATTTTGCGCTTTAAATCGTTCAAAAACTGTAATAATTTCCGATTCAGAAAGAAGCATTTTTACTATTTTATAGCAGCCTTCAATTCTTCTGTTTTATCTGTTTGTTCCCACGGAAATTCGCTTTTTCCAAAATGTCCGTAACTTGCAGTTGCTTCGTAAATTGGTCGCTTAAGATTTAATGTTTTAGAAATTCCTGCTGGAGTGCAATCAAATACTTTTTTTACAGTTTCTTCAATTTTTTCGGTTGGAACTTTTTCTGTGCCAAAAGTTTCTACCAAAATAGAAACTGGAAAAGGAACTCCAATAGCGTAAGCCAACTGAACTTCTGCCCTTTCTGCTAAATCTGCAGCAACAATATTTTTTGCAATATAGCGCGCCATATAAGCCGCAGAACGGTCTACTTTAGAAGGATCTTTTCCGCTAAATGCACCGCCACCGTGTCGTCCCATTCCGCCGTAAGTGTCTACAATAATTTTTCGTCCTGTAAGTCCAGCGTCTCCGTCTGGACCACCAGTTACAAATCTTCCAGTTGGATTAATGTGATATTTTGTATTTTTATCTAAAAGGCCAGTCGGTTCAAGAACAGGTTTAATTATTTCGTTAATAATTGTTTTTTCTATTTCTTCGTGCGAAACATCTGGATTATGTTGATGCGAAACAACAACCGTATCAATTCTAAAAGGTTTTCCATCTTTGTATTCTATTGTAACCTGACTTTTTGCATCTGGTCTAAGCCAAGCAATTTTTCCAGATTTACGCAATGCAGCCGCAGATCGCAAAATTTTATGCGCAAACATAATTGGCGCTGGCATTAATTCTGGCGTTTCGTTACAAGCGTAGCCAAACATCATTCCTTGGTCGCCCGCTCCTTGTTGACCTTCGTATTCTTTAAGACCTTCGCCAACAACACCTTGATTTATATCCGCAGATTGATTGTGAAGTCGGTTTTCAAACTTAAATTTTTTTGCATCAAGACCAAAATCTTTGTTTGTATAACCAATTTCTGCTGCAACAGAACGCGCAATTTTTTCTGCATTCTTTTTTATGTATTTCCAATTTTCTTTTGAATTTTGAGTGAATCCAATTTCACCGCCAACAAGAACAAAGTTTGTAGTTGCAAAAGTTTCGCACGCTACGTGCGCATTCGGGTCTAGCGTAAGACAAGCGTCTAAAATTGCATCAGAAATTTGGTCGCACAATTTGTCTGGATGTCCTTCGCTTACAGATTCAGAAGTAAAAAGATAATGTGATTGTTTAGAAGAAAAAAGTCCCATAAAGGATCTCCTTTTTAGCAAAATTTTTTAGGTAAAACCTAAATCCGCTTGCAAGTTGGATAAATCAACGGATGGATTTATTGTATGATTAGATTACTTAAAAATT
>CAZJOU010000051.1:10463-11600 GCA_964547685.1 uncultured Treponema sp.
AAAGCCCTTTTTTATAACGTTTTCGCTATTTTTTACACAAATTCTTATTGTATCAAATTTAAAAAAGAAGTATACTATTTGTTGAATATATCCTTAGGGGGAAATAAAATGTCACTTAAGAAGAGTTTTTCAAAAGATGGCAAATGTAATGTAACATTTACAGTTTCTGCAGAAGCAGCTCAGGGTGCAAAAACAGTCAACATTGCAGGCGACTTTAACAGCTGGAGCAGCACTGATACTCCTATGAAGAAAGGAAAAGATGGCTCTTTCTCTGTAAAACTTGCTTTGGATGTTGATAAAGAATATCAGTTCCGTTATTTACTTGATGGTTATAAATGGGAAAATGATTGGAAAGCTGATAAATACATTCCAGCTCCTTATTCTAACGCAGACAACTCTGTTGTTGTTACAAAAAAAACAAAGTAGTTTTATTAAAAAAGCCGGCTCTTTTAGAACCGGTTTTTTATTTTTAACTGTCTTGCTCTATTTTAAACTTGCACGCAAAGCATCTAAATCGCTTTGTGTTAAAAAGTTTTCGCGCAAATAATAATCGCTAACTTCTTTTTGCAAATCGTTAATTTCGCTCATTTTTTTGCCAAGCATATGTTCAAACGAATATTGCAAAAGTCTGTAATCGCGGAATTCTTTAATTCCCATTTCGTTTGTTTTCTGATAATCTTTGGCAATTTCGTCCCAAGTTGCTCCGCACAAAGCCGCAAGATTTGCGCAAACTACGCCAGTTCTGTCTGTTCCAAGCCGACAATGAACATAAACCGGAGTTGGATGCGTTCCAATAAACTTTACAATGTCCGCCATCATATTGCCAAATTCTCGCGAATTAGAAGAATAATAAACTGTGTTGTAATGCGTTTTTACAAAAAGCTGATTTCCAGCCTGACGAATATCAGAAACATAAACGGAAATTTGCTCTTTTTTAGGATCAAGCGATTCGTCGCCGGAAAGCGTAACAATCGATTTTACTTCGTTATCTTTTAACTGTTTATTTACAAGCCGAATTCGCTCTTTTTCTGTGTCGTAATCGCGCGAAACTTTGTAAGGATGATAACCGCGGAAAAGTTTTGTCGTTCCCGGAACAAGTCTAAAATTAGAAATTGTCGCAACATCATCTGGATTTTC
>CAZJOU010000052.1:0-11379 GCA_964547685.1 uncultured Treponema sp.
AAAAACGGGGCGTTGCGGGGTAGGGAGCGACGGCTGAAAAGCCGTAAAACTGCGAGTGACGCAGCAGTTTTAGCGAGTCTTGGTCGGAGCGTTGCGGGGTGTCCCCGCTAGAAAGGGTGTTGAGCAACGAAGTGCGAAACAGGGGAAGGCTTTCCCCTTATTATGTAAATTGATAGGAGAAAATATATGAAATCTACAAAAGTAATTGCATTTGCAGGAATTGGGCTTTTAGTTTCTGCTTTGTTTTTAAGTTGCAGCAAAAAAAATGCGAGCGACGCAGAATCTGATGCGGAAACTGTATTTGCTGTAAATGTTTATAAAGCGTCTTTAAAAAATCTTGATGATTATTTGGAATTTGGCGGAAATGTTCAAACTGCTTCTAGCGTAGACATTTATCCAGATGTTCAAAGTGGTAAAATTTCTAGAATTTTAGTAAAAGTTGGCGACAAAGTAAAAAAAGACCAAGTTCTTTGCGAAGTAGACGCTAGCCGCCCAGGAATGGATTACAAAAACAGCCCAATAAAAGCGCCTGTTGCTGGAACAATTACTTCTTTTCCATACAATATTGGTCAAACTGTTGCAGCAAGTATGCCAGTTGGAAAAATTAGTTCAACTGGAACGTTGGAAGTAAAAACTAATGTTGCAGAACGATTCGTAAGTCGCGTTGCAATGAATCAAAAAGCGGAACTTACATTTGACGCTTACCCGGGCGAAAAGTTCCCTGCAACTCTTGTAGAAATTGATCCTGTTTTGGACACAAGTTCACGAACGCTTGGAATTAAACTTGTTCAAACTCCGCCGGATTCTAGACTTAAAGCTGGAATGTACGCAAGAATTAAGCTTATTACAGATACAAAGAAAAATACAATTATAATTCCGGACGATGTAATTGTAACAAGAAACGAAGAAGACATTGTTTACATTGTAGATTCTGTTACAAACACTGTAAAAGCAAGTCCTGTTAAAAAAGGAATTCGCGTTGATGATAAGCAAGAAGTTGAAATGGGAATTACTCCTGGCGATTTAGTTGTTATAAAAGGTCAAGCACTTTTAACAGATGGTGCAAAAGTAAATGTTATTTCTGTTTCGGAGTAGATTGCTTCGTCGCTTCGCTTCTTGCAATGACGGAGAACTACAACTTGCAATTATGGCATTGCTTCGGAGTTAGGTTTCGTTATTGCGAGCCGTAGGCGTGGCAATCTAATTTTGCAGAACTTTTTGGAGGAATAAATGTCTATTTCTAAAATAGCAGTACAAAAGCCAGTAACAACGCTTATAATTTTTATTTTAGCAACAATGCTTGGCATTTATTGTACAGTAACTTTGCCAATTGATTTGTATCCAGATATGGATATTCCATATATTATTGTTTACACAAGTTATTCAAATGCAGGTCCGGAAGAAACGGAAAAAAGCGTAACGCGAACAATGGAAAGTTCGCTTTCTAGCGTTACTGGGCTTAAAAAAATGCAGTCCCGCTCTATGACGGGAACTTCGCTTGTTATTTTGGAATTTGAATACGGAACGAACCTAGACGAAGCAAAAGCAGATATTCGCGATAAAATTGATATGATTCGCAATTATTTGCCGGATAGCGCAGATTCGCCAGTTATTTTCCAAATGGATCCTTCGATGATTCCAATTATGGGACTTGTAGTTTCTGGTTCGCGAACGCCAGAAGAATTAAGTTCTTACGTAGAAGATATTATTCAGCCACGTTTGGAACAAGTTGACGGCGTTGCGTCTGCAACTTTGGTTGGTAATAGCGAAAAATGTATTAAAGTAGAAGTTCCGCGCGACCGTTTGGACGCATATGGGCTTACAATTACGCAAATTTGTCAGATGATTGGAGCTCAAAACATAACAAGTTCTGGTGGACAAATTGAACAAGGAGATACAAATTATACAATTTCTGCAGAAGGAACTTATAAATCTGTAGATGACATAAAAGGAACTGTTGTAACTTACAAAGCAAATTCTAGCGGAGAACTTGTTCCTATTTTGTTGCGCGATATTGCAAACGTTTATCAAGGTTATAAAGATGTAACTTCCGAAGCATACATTGGTCAAAAATCTTGTGTAATGTTGATGATTCAAAAACAGTCTGGCAAAAACTCTGTTTCTACAGCAGAAAAATGTCGTACGCAAATTACAAAAATTCTAGAAGAACTTCCTAAAGATGTTGAAATTATAGAAGCGTATAACACAACAGACGATATTAACAACACAATTAAAAACGTTTTAAGTTCTTTGTGGCAAGGAATTTTACTTGCTGTTGTTGTTCTTTACATCTTTTTGCGTTCTATAAAAAGTACTTTTATTATTGCGCTTTCAATTCCTATTTCTGTTCTTATAACGCTTGGCTTAATGTACTTTTGTGGACTTACAATTAATATGATGACGTTATCTGGCTTGCTTTTGGGAATTGGTATGCTTGTAGATAACTCTATTGTAATTTTGGAAAATATTTTTACTTATCGCGAGCGAGATGCAAAAGCGGATGTAGCGGCAGTTCTTGGTTCAGAAGAAATGCTTGGTTCAATTACTTCTTCTACATTGACTTCTGTTTGTATTTTCTTACCAATGATTATGTTCCAGAAAATGCTTGGAATGATGGGAAAATTGTTTACATCTTTTGCATTTACAATTATTTTTTCGCTTTTGTGTTCACTTTTAGTTGCGGCAGTTTTAGTTCCAGTTCTTTCTTCAAAATATCTTGTTATAGAAAAACAATCTGAACGTAAAATGCCAAAATGGTTGCAAGGCTTTGATGGCATGATGAGTAAGTTTTTTACTTGGCTTGATAATGCTTACGCTTCTGGAGTTGCAAAAGTTTTAAAGCACAGAAAACTTGTAATTACTATTTTGGTTGTACTTTTTGTTGGTTCAATAGCAATGGTAAAAGTAATTGGATTTATTTTTATGCCAGAAGAAGCGTCTACTTCTGTTTCTGTTTCGCTAGAAATGCCAAAAGGAACAACTCTTGAATATACTCGCGAAGTAATTCAGCAATATCAAGCGAATGTTTTAAAAGATTTAAAAGGCGTAAAATATTCAATTGTTTCTGTAGGCGGTTCAACAATGATGTCTACAGCGTCTGATTCAAATACTGCAACGCTTAGAATTTCACTTTATCCAGAACATGAACGACTTGCAGGCTACGATAACGAAAAGTCTGCAAAAGAAAAGTGTCGAAAATATTTTAATTCTTTCCCGGGTGCAGAATTTACGTTTAGTTCTAGTATGTCTAGTTTTGCAAGTTCTGCGATTGATGTTGTTATAAAATCTGACGACTTGGATTTGGCGCGTGCAACTTCAAAAGAAATTCAAAAAGTAATTAAAGAAAATTGCGCAGATTATGTAAACGAAGTTACAAGCGACTTGGAAGACGGACTTCCGCAGCTAAAAATCAATCTTGACCGAAACAAAATGTACGATTTGGGCGTAACAGCGTATGGAGCTGGTGCAGAATTAAATGCTGCGGTAAACGGACAAACTGCAAGCCGTTACGACGACAACGGAACACAAATTGATATTGTTGTTAGTCTTGATGATGATGATAAAAAACGATTTGGCGATTTGGAAAATATTTATGTTGCAAACTCGATGGGACAACGAGTTCCATTTGCAAACTTTTCTTCTTATGAAGAATCGCTTGCACCAGTTACAATTCGCCGCGAAAATCAAACACGAACAATTAAACTTTCTGTTGAACCAAAATCTGGAATTTCTATTAATAAAGTTCAGGAAGCAATAGCTGACGCAGTTCGCAAAAATGTAGTTCTTGACGAAAAAGTAATGGTTACTTACGAAGGTTCGCTAGAAGATATGATAGAGGCGGTTCAAAAATTTGCTGTAATTATTATTATGGCTATTTTGCTTGTATTTGCGGTTATGGCAAGTCAGTTTGAATCATTTAAAGATCCGTTTATTATTTTGTTTACAATTCCACTTTCGTTTATTGGCGTAATTTTTATTTATTTAATTACGGGCACAATGTTGAACATAGTTTCTGTAGTTGGAATGTTGGTTTTGGTCGGAACAATTGTAAACAACGGTATTGTTTTGGTTGACTACACAAATCTTTTAAGAAAACGTGGTTATGCGTTACAAGAAGCTTGTATAGAAGCAGCACGAAGCCGACTTCGCCCAATTTTAATGTCTACATTAACAACTGTAACATCGCTTATTCCAATGGCATTCTTCCCAGGCGAAACAGGAACAATGACGCAACCAATTGGACTTACTGTTCTTGGTGGTATGACTTTTGGTTCTTTAATGACTTTGTTTGTAATGCCAGTAGTTTACTTTATTTTTAATAAAAAAGGTGAACAAAAACGACTTTTACAACTTGAAGAAGATTTAAAAGAAGAACCAAAAACAGAAAAGGAAGTAAAAGCGGAAGAACGAAAAACTCGCGGTCAAAAAAAAATAGTAAAAGCATTGGAAGGTAAAATTAAAAAACATCTTCCTAAAAAAGAAGAATCAAAAGATAATACAAATGATTCTGAAAATGCTGAAAATTCGGAAAACGATGAAAGTAGCGAGCCAAAAAATCCAACGGAAGGAGGAAATGAATAATGAAAAGAGTAGAAGTTGTTCTTACCCAAGCAATTGAATCTGACTTTTTGCAGTTGTACGAACGCGAATGTAGAAGAGCAAAAATTCAATGTAAATATACAAAATTAGATAACGTTATGGGCGCAGGAAATACAAATCCAAAACTTGGAGATGCAATTTGGCCACAACTAAATGTAATGTTTATTCTTTACATTGATGACAAATTTGTTCCTAAAATTTCTGAAATTCTAAAGCAGTTACACGAAATGTATGTTGGCGAAGGCGCCGCGGCTTTTGCAATAGAAAGCGGTTGCACGGATATTTGCTAAACATTTATTTTTATTGCACCAGATTTTTTATCTTTTTCTAAAGTGTCTATGTTTTTTTGCATAGACATTTTTATTTTATCGCCAGATTTTAAATTTTTGTTGGAAACGTTTACTAATAAAAGCATTCCTTTTTCTGAACAAGAATAAAAACCAATTTGATGTGCAGGAAGCAAAATTGGGTCTGAAACGATGGTTATGTTGGTGGTTACTTCGCTACGCTTCGTGCGCAAGCGGGCGATAGGCTCAACCACCGTAGGAGCGGTTGCATTCTTGCTGGTGATTTCGCTATTCGGGGCGATTTTCGGGGTGGCAAAAATAAAACTTATTACGGCGCGTTCTTTTGGAAGTCCTGCTTGTTCGGAAAGTTTTAAAAGTTTTTTTGGCGCATTTTCTGTAGAAAACGCAAAGTTACACCATTTTGCGCTTCCGCCGTAACGTGCGTGGTTTCCGTCCATTGCGCACCTTTCTTGATGAACGCACGGCGCAATAATTACGTTGTTGTTTTTAATAAATAATTCGCGCATTAAACTTATAAATCTTCCTGCAACTGGCATTCCTGGTTCTGCAATAAAAAAAGAACATCGTTCAGCAGCGTAATTATTTAAATTTTGAAATTGTGTTTTTGCAATTATTTCTGGAGAATCTTTATTTTTTTGATAAACTTCGTTAAACATATTTGCGCAAGTAATTAAATTGGCTTTTTTTCTAAGTTCCGTTCCAATTCCGCCCTTTACGCGAATTATGTTCCAATGTGGTTGTGCGTTTTCTTGTTTTGGAGCGGTTTTTGCTGCAACCGAAAGATATAAATCTTCGCCTAACGACATTGTACTTTGCGAAATATCCATTGCGTAAACTGTAAGTTTTTTGTTGCGAAGTTCTGGGCGACTTAGCCACAACGCAATAATAACGGTAAAAGGTCCGGAACCAATGTCTAAAATAACGTCGTTATCGCTAAGATTAAACGCAAATTCTGGTAAGTTTGCAAAAATTCTAGTAAGTCGCACTAAATTCCACCACGAAAAGTAGCGAACGTAAGCGGAAAGTTCTTGGTTTGCGTTCATATAGCCGTTTCGTCTTGTTTCGCGTTCGTCTGTAAGTTGGTGCGAAAGAGCGCGAATATCTTTTGGAAGATTTTGCATTTGTTTGCTATTTAATGGCCGAACGCTTTGCACGATATTGTCAAAATTTTCTAGAATTTCGAGCGCATCTTTTGGAACATTTTGCAAATTGAACATATTTGTTAGATTTTCGATTTTTGCGTCAATTTGAGTTTGATGGACGGAATAGCGATTACCATTTTTGTTGTTAAAAGAATCTTGAGAAGTGGTTGCAGAAACAATTCCACGGCGTTTTTCGTCAAAATATTTATTTCGCGCTTTGTTAAATTCTTTTCGCTTATTTTTTTCGCTAGCAATTTTAGAGGATTTTTTATTTGTAAATTGGTCGTACCATTTTTCGTCTTGTTTCAAAATTGTTCCTTTGTCATTGAGAGATTGCTTCGCCTACGGCTCGCAATGACGATTATGACCATTTTTTACTTCAAAATATAAATCTGTTAAATCTTTTCTTAATTCGCTAATTTGTTGAATAAGTTCTGCATTATCGCTTACAGAATCTGCTTCGGAAATTAATTGGTCGCGTGCGCCTTCTATTGTAAATTTTTTTTCGTAAATTAAATATTTTAAGCGCATTACAAGTTCTAGTTCACGCTGCGAATAAATTCTTCGCCCGCCAATATCTTTTTGCGGGGCAAATCCGGGAATAACGTCTTCCCAGTAGCGCAAAACGTGAGCTTTTACTCCTGTAATTTCTTCTACTTGACCAATTGAATACATTATTTTTTTAGTTCCCTATCTTCCCACTTTTTACGACTTGCTTTTAGTTCAAGTTGAATAGGAATTTTAGAAAATCCTAAATCTTCGCGAATTCTGTTTTTTAAGTAAGTTATATAAGTTTCTGGAACAACTTCTGGACGAGTTGCAAAAATTAAAAAACTTACTGGATTTACGCTTTTTTGCGTTGCATAGCGAATTTTAAAATGAGCCGTTTTGCTTGCTGGTGGCGGATATTTAAAAAGCCAATCTTTTAGCGCTAAATTTAAAGATGTTGTTGGAATTTTTTTATTAAGTTGACTATAAACATCAATAGTTTCTTTTAGCAAATCTTTAATTCCAGTTCCTTCCAAAGCAGAAAGCGTAAGAATTGGCGCAAATTCCATTTGACCAAACATAATGTTTATCCATTCTTTTGTTTTTTTAATTGCTTTTTTGCTTTGATCTTCTTTTAAATCCCATTTGTTTAGAACAAAAATAATTCCGCGTCCGCGTTCAAAAGCAAGACTACAAATTTTTTTGTCTTGTTCGGCAAGTCCTTCTACTGCATCTATCATTAAAAAAACAACATCGCAACGATCTAACGTTTTTATTGCGCGATTTACAGAATAATATTCTACGTTTTCGTGAACTTTTGCTTTTCGCCTAATTCCAGCTGTGTCCAAAACTTTAAATTTTTTTCCACCAAATTCAAAAGTTCCTTCTACAGTGTCGCGCGTTGTTCCTGCGTAATCAGAAACTATAGACGCATTAGAATGAGTAAGTTTGTTAGAAAGCGTAGATTTTCCTGTGTTTGGCTTTCCCATAATGGCAATTTTAATTGGCTCTTCTTCGGAAACTTTTTTTACTTTTGAAAAATCTAAGCGCGAAGTTAAATATTCTGTAAGTTCGGAAATATTGTCGCCGTGAAGAGCGGAAATAAAAAACATTTTTTTAAATCCAAATTTAGCAAAATTCCAAGCGACATTTTCGTTTCTTCCGCCTTCGGTTTTATTTACAGCTGCAACAACTTTATTCCAATAAGGTCGCAATTCTTGAATAAATTCTTCATCTTCTGGAGTTATTTTTTCTGCATCTAATAAAAGCAAAATTAAATCAGCTTTTTTTATCATTTCTAAGGAACGTTCAACAACTAAATCGTCTAAAACTGCTTCCATTGTGCCAACTTTTCGTGTAAGTTTGTAACCGCCAGTGTCCATAAGATGAACAGGTTTACCATTTATCATTGTTGTGCCTTCTACTGGGTCGCGAGTTACACCAGGAGTTGGATCTACAATAGCAAGACGACGCTGCATTAAGCGATTAAACAAAGTTGATTTTCCTACATTTGGGCGGCCAGCAATTACAAGAAGCGGAGTTCCTTCGTACTTTTTTATTGCCATTCCATAAAAACGTTCTTCTCCGTTATCTTCTGTATTTTCAACATCGTCGCTAATATTTTCGCGGTTTTCGCTAGTTTTATTTAATTTATCTAAAGAGGATTCTATAATGTTTTTGTCTTCTGTGATTTTGTTTGAATTAATCACATTGTTTTTTTCTTTTTTAGCCATTTTTTTCCTTTAAGTTTTAAAATTAAAGTCTGTTTAGTTTTTTAGAAGAAATTGATTGAAGTTCTGGAATTGTAAACTGCGAAAGTAATTTTTTTGCTTTGGAAATCATTTTTGCGCCCATACTAAGATTTCTAATTCCCATTCCGCCTAAAACTAAAATGCTATCTTTGCGGCTAGCCATTTCGCCACAAACAGAAAGTGGAATATTTTCTTTTTTTGCGTTTACAATTGTCATATTTATAAGCCGCAAAACTGCAAGATTAAATTCGTCGTAAAGTTCGCTAACATTAGAATTTTCGCGATCAACTCCAAGCGTGTATTGCGTTAAGTCGTTTGTTCCAAGCGAAAAAAAGTCGCTAACTTTTGCAAGACAATCGCTTGTAAGAGCGGCTGCGGCAGTTTCTATCATTATTCCAATTGGAACATTTTCGTTAATTTTTACATTTTCGCTTTTTAGCTCTTCGCGAACTTCTTTTGCTATTTGCAAGCATTGTTCAACTTGTTCTGTAGAAGTTATAAGCGGAAGCATTATTCGCAAATTTCCGTAAATGCTTGCACGATACAACGCTCTTAACTGAGTTTTTAAAATTTGCGGATATGCTAAACTTAAGCGAACTGCGCGCATTCCCATTAAAGGATTTTTTTCTTCAAAATGTGGCATATCAACAGAATTTATAAGTTTATCGCCACCAGCGTCTAAAGTTCTAATTGTAACGGGTTTTCCGTTCATTGTTTGCAAAACAGATTTATATGCTTCAAATTGTTCTTCTTCGTTAAATGCGCGGGCAGAAACGTGTGGCGAACCGTCGGTCATACTCATATAAAGAAATTCTGTGCGGAAAAGACCAATTCCGTCTGCACCATTTTTTACGGCTAATTCGGCTTCTTCTGTTGAACCAATATTTGCAAAAAGATTAAATTTTACGCCATCTTTAGAAATTGCAGGTTTATTTAAATATTCGTTTAAAAGTTCAATTTCAGCAATTTCGTTTTTACGTTTTTTCCTAAATTGATTTAAGGTTTCTTCGTCTGGTTCAACAAGAATTTCGCCAATTTCTGTATCTACAATTACAGTTTGACCATTTTCTATTTTAGAAAAAAGACTTTTGCTGTTTAAGCCAACAACTGTTGGAATTCCGTAGTTTCTTGCAAGAATTACAACGTGACTAGAAAGTCCGCCTTCGGTTAGTGCAAGTCCGGCAATATTTTTTTTAGAAAGAATGATTGTGTCTGTTGGACTTAGCGTTGTTGCAACAATTACGCTTCCGTCTGGAACTTGCGAAATGTCAAAAGGATGAATGTCTAACATTTCGTTAAGAACGCGACCAAAAATATCAGTAATATCTTGTGCGCGCTCTGCAAGATAGTCGTTTCCTGCGTTTCTTAAACGCGAAGCATATTCTTCGGATTTTAGATTTATTGTATATTCAATATTGTAAAGATTTTTTTCAAAAAAAGTGCGAACTTCTTTCTTAAAAACTGGGTCAGCAAGCATAAGAATGTATGTTTCTAAAATTTCGCGCTGAACGTCGTTTTTTTTGTTTTTAGGAAGTTCTTTTAATTTTGCAGAAACATCGTCGGAAACTATTTTTATTGCGTTTTCGAAACGTTGCCAATCGGCTTCGATTTGCGAAGATTCGATTTTTTTCTGAGAAATTGAACGTTTTACCGGATCGGGAATTCTAAATGCTGGGCCAATGCCTGTTCCGTCTGCAGCGGAAATGCCAAGAAAAACTTCCATAACTTATTAAGTTTAACGGAAATAGTAAGATCTAGTCAAACGTTTAATTAAATTCTGCGCTTGGTGCGTTAAGTGCGGCGTCGTACCATTCGTAGCGTTCGTTTATCCAGTTTATAAAATAGTCCATTTCTGCTTTGTGATTTTTGCGCTTTATCCAACCTTTTGCGTGTGGCCAGCGTCTTTTTCCAAATGTCGGAAAAACTCTGTTGTTAAAGTCTATTGGCGCTTTTAAAAGTTCGGCTTGCTCTGTTAGCCATTCGCCAGATTTTGCGATTTCTTGTTTCTTTTCGTTCCAGCGGTTTTTTACGGCTTCTTTAAATTTAGGCTTATTCCACAATTCTTGGTACCAACCGTTTGTATTTACCCAAAAATCTGTTGTTTTTTCGCAGTTATCCCAAGAAATGTTGCCAAATGCTAAATCAAAATCCCAAATTGGTCCCATAAAAATCTTTTGCGTTAAAGAATCGTAATACATAAAGCAAGATGCTTGGAATCTTGCATCGTGATTTTTTGCAAAATCGTTAATTAAAAACCAATCTACAAAAGAATCTAAATCAAAATATTTTCCAAGTTCATCTTCTGTCCAATCTAAATTTGAATAAATTTTATCTTCATAAGATTGAAAAATTTTTCGCCATTCAACATAAGTTGTATCGTCTGCTTCTGGCGACCTTATGCTAAATTTAAATCCTTTTTCGCTAATAAAATTGTATTTTTTATCCAAACGGCTATTAGAACAAACTAAAAAAGAATCTTTTCCGCAAACTTCTAAAAGACGTCCGCTTTCCATTTCTATTTTTTCGGTAAGTCCGTAAATTCCGTTGTATTTCCCGTTTAAAATAACTGTTATAAATTTGCTATGTGGCGTCCACTTAAAATTATTCCAAACATTAGTTGCTAAGTTTTCTGCATAATAATTTCTAAGACCAGATTTATCTGATGTATTTGCCATTAAAATCCATTTTTGGCCACTTTCTAAGCCACAAAGTGGAACAGGATTTTCTAATTTTAAAAGATACGGTTTTTTAGTAAGTTCACGCGTAACCCAAGTTGTGTTTCCGTGTCCGCGAACTTTGCATTTTCCAGAATAAATTCCAAGTTCATAATAAGCGTCTACGTATTTATCTTTTTTTGTAATTGGTTTGTTTACATTTGTAGTAATGTATAAAATTGGAAGATTTAGTTTTTTGCACTTTTCTACAGTAATTTGATTAATTGCGCCTACAATAAAAAATAACGCCATAGAAGCAAGTAAGATTGTGCAAATAATTATTCGTCGTCGTTTAGTTTTAGAATCATTTGGCATAATTGGATTATAAAGATTGTTTTGAAAAAATCAAATTATATTTTAAATTTATAAAGAATTT
>CAZJOU010000053.1:0-3866 GCA_964547685.1 uncultured Treponema sp.
GCCTTAAAAACTACAAACTTAAATCTTGCGTAAAGTTCATTTAGTTCTGCAAAATCTACAACATTTTTTTGATATTCAAGATTAAAATTAGAAAGTCTGCCAATTTCATTCAATTTTTTATAAGATTCGTAACGATTTTTTTCTAACTGAACATTTTTTTGGGTTGTTTCAATATAAGTTTTGTACATTTTTGCAGAAGTTTTTCTATAACTTTCCGATGCTTTTTGTTTTCTTATTAATTTTGATTTTTCAATTTCATAAAGCGAATTATTTATTAAATTTTGTTTTTGTTCAAAATTATTAAAAAATGATGGAAAACACGGAATTTTTACAGATAAATCAAATTGCCAAGTTGAATTTTCTACATTCAAAAAATTATTATCGTGATTATTTAAGACAGAAAAGCCACAAGTTAAAAACGAAACATACGATTTTGCATTTTCCGCATTTTTAAGCCTCGCATTTTCTAATTTTAAAAGTTCAAGTTTATCCAAATCAAAAATTTTAGAAAATTCCAAAAAATAGTTTTCCCAAAAATTAACAAATTCGCTAAAACAAAAATTTTCGTTAATTTTAATTCCAAGCTCTAAAAGTAATTTTTCTGCAGAAATAAGTTGAATTTTACAATCAGTTTGTTCATAAGAAAGCGAATTCAAATCTGAATATTGTTCTTCTAATTCAATGCTTGTTATTCTTCCACTTTCAAAAAGTTTTTCGTAATCAAAATTAAGTTTTTCTAAAAATTCTATTTTCTTGTCGTTTAACTCAATTAATTCTTTATAATACAAATAATTACCAATATTAGAAATATAATTTTGAATTCCTTCTAAAATTTCAATTTGATAATTTATAAGAATTTCGTTTTTTTTGCTTAAATAATAATTGCGTGAAAAATCATTGTAATTTTTTATAATTTCGTTTTTTAAAACAAGCGGAATAGAAAAACTAATTTCTGGATTTGTTTTATAAAAAACTTGCGAATCATAATCCGTAAAATCAATTCCAAGCGAAGTAGAAAAATCTAATTCAATCATTGACGGAAGATTTAACGAAAAAACTGCTTTTGGAAGAATATTTGCGTTTGTAAAAAAATCTTCGTTTTCAATTAAATTTCCAGTTATATTTCCGCTAAAATCAAAATATGCTTTTGGCGCAAAAAAATATTTGTACGATTTTAAGTCTAATAATGAAAATTCTTTATTAAAAATTGCTGTTTTTTGAAAATCCAAACTTTCTAGCGAAAAATCTTTAAAAGTTAGCGAAAAAACGGAAAAGCAGCGCGAAAAAAGAAATAAAATTAAAAGTAAGCATTTTTGTTTCATACTGCAAAATCCAATTTTTTTAACATAAAATACAAAAGCGACTGATTTTCAATTACAATTCTTGCGTTTACAGCAAAACCTGGCTTAATTTGATAAGTTAATCCTTTTTTATCTTTTAGTTCCATTGAATCAACGTCGGCGTAAACCACAAAAAAAAGACTTCCCGAATTAGAAATTTCTGAATCTGGCTGAATAACAGTTATTTTTCCATTAATTCCCTTAAACTCGGAATAAGGAAACGCGGGAAATCGCAATTTTACAAGTTGATTTTTTTTGATTTTTCCCATTTTTTCGGCAGGAATTTGAAGTTCAATTCTGCAATCATTTTCTGTAACAGGAACAATATTTAAAACTTGCTGATCAGCAAAAATATAGTCGCCAACGTTTAGCGAAGATTTTTCTTGAATAAATCCATCAACTGGCGAAACCAACAAAAGATTTTTAATAGATTCATTAACTTGAATTAGTTGACGCTCTAAATCTTCTTTTTGCAAAATTAGCGAATCTATTTCTTGTTTTATGGAACTATAAAAATTAGCACAAAACTGTTCGTATTCCATAACCGCCACTGAATAATCGTAGCGTTTGCTTTCTATTTCGCTTTCTGTAGTTGAACTTTCTGGAAGTAAAAGTTCTTCATTTAATAACAATTTTGCCCGCTCGGATTTTGCCGCTAATAATTTTTTTTCTTTTACAAAAGCAATGTAACGCGCATAAATTGTTTCATTTTCAACTTTTACGAAATCTAAATCGTTAGAAAATCCTTTCTCTAAAACTTTTAGTCCACGCAAATTGTTAGAAGTTTCTTTTAGCTGAGCGGAAATTGATTTTTTTTGCGCGGCAAGTCCGTC
Organism: uncultured Treponema sp.; assembly: GCA_964547685.1. Taxonomy (GTDB): domain Bacteria; phylum Spirochaetota; class Spirochaetia; order Treponematales; family Treponemataceae; genus Treponema_D. The sequence goes on from CAZJOU010000053.1 coordinate 2,174, forward strand.
GCCTTTTAATAAAAGTAATTTTTCGCCAGTTTGAACAAAATCACCAGGTTTATAAAAAAGACATTCAATTTCGCCAGAGGAAATGCTATTAATAGTAGAAACATTTGTTTCTGGGCGAACAATTCCGTCTGCTTTTACTACATCGTCAATTTTGCCAAAACAAATAAAGCATAAACAAGAACAGACAATAGCAAACACAATCCAAAGAATTGAATGTAAGTAAAAAGGTTCTTTTTTGCACAAAACTTGAATTATATTTTCTAACATATAATCTGGATAGACAACAAATCTTTTCATAAAATGTTCCTTTTTTGTTTGAAAATGTATAGGTTTTGGGAAAATGTCGTTCCGAATTTATTTCGGAATCTACGAAAAGAAAAATTGCAAAAACTTCCGTGAAAATCCGTTTTGCATCACGTGGTGTTGGTCCCCGTGAGTTTCGCGTTCCACGCTCAACACACATACCAACAAACGTGTGCAAAGCCGGTTTTCACTACACTTTTTTCAATTTTTAGTGGTTTGTTAAAATCTGCGAAATCTGCGGGATATTTTCCCAAAACCTATACTTTTACGCGCTATTCTGCGCGGTCCACATTTCGTAATACTTTTGTTTTTTTGCTAACAGTTCGTTGTGCGTTCCCTCTTCTACAATAGAACCATTTTCAAAAACATAAATTCTGTCGCAATCTTTTATTGTAGACAAACGATGCGCTACAATTACCATTGTGCACTTAGCGCAGTTGTTATTTATTGTTTCCATAATTCCGCGCTCCGCAATGCTATCTAAACTGGCGGTTGCTTCGTCCAAAATCATAAAACTAGGGCGACGCAACAAAATTCTAGCCAACGCAAGTCGTTGACGTTCTCCGCCAGATAGCGACGCTCCTCTTTCGCCAACAGTCGTTTTATAGCGATAATCTAGTTTTGTAATAAAATCATGCGCCTTTGCTGCTTTTGCCGCTTGTATTACTTCTTCCATAGAATATGCGCCGCTTCCCCATTGAATATTTTCCGCAACAGAACCGCTAAAAAGCAACGCTTCTTGTGGCACATAACCTACGCAATTTCTATACGAAGATGTATCAATATCTGCAAGTTCCATTCCGTCAACATTAATTGAACCACTTTCAACATTGTAAAATTTCATAAGAAGTTTTGTCATAGTTGATTTTCCTGAACCGCTTGCACCAACAAAAGCAATATGTTCACCAGGATTTATTTTTAAGCTAACATTTTTTAAGGCAGTTCCTCTTGTTCCGTACGAAAACGAAACGTCTTTTACGCAAATTTCGCCTTTAATACTTTCAATTTTCACCAATTCGTTAGAATTTTCACTTTCCTCTGGCATATCTAAAACTTCGCTTAATCTGTCAGAAGCAATAATTGACTGTTGAATTGATTGCTGCAACGTTAATAATCGCCCCAAAGATCCAAGAAAATAGCCAGATAATGTAACAAACGAAATTAATTGACCTAAAGACATTTTTCCTTTTAGAATCAATAGACTTCCAATCCAATAAATAGCTAAAGTTCCAACATTTGAAACAAAATCTTGAATTGCATTTTCGCTATTTGCCATAGTTCCAAGTTGAATACTTTTTCGAACGCAAGTAACTAATTTTTCTTCAAGCCGCCGAGCCGCTTCATTTTCAGAAGCAAGAGCTTTTATAGTTCCAATTCCATTTACACTTTC
>CAZJOU010000053.1:3966-6722 GCA_964547685.1 uncultured Treponema sp.
TGAAATTATTTCGCCAGTTTTTCTTGCAGAAAAAAAATTCATTGGAAGATTAAGAATATGCTTAAAGTAGTCATTTACAAGAACTAAGTCGATTTTGTTGCTTAAATAATTCATTAACTGATTTCGCGAAAAATCTGTTAAAACTTGAAACAAAATAACAAAAAGATATGCTAGCGAACACAACATTAATGTGCTTTCTAAACCAGAATAAAGAACGTCATCAATTAAAAATCTAAAATAAAAAGCAGAAGCCGCACCAAGAAAACTTAAGAGCAATCCAGCAATAAATGATTCAATTAAGCTTTTTTTATGAGGTAAAAGTAAATAAGCAAATCGCGCCAAAAGCCCCTTTGTTTCCTTAGTGCGTTGAAATTTTTGTTCTGGTTCAACAAGAAAAAAAACGCCTGTCCATTTTTCGCAGAAAGTTTCCCATTTTATTTTGCTAATTCCTTCGCCAGGATCTGCAACAATAACTTTTCCGCGTTTTTTTCCGTAAACGACTACGTAATGGTCAAGAATTTCTTTTTTTACATGACAAATAATAGGAAACGAAACGTTGCTTTCTAATTTTTTTTCGTAACTAACAAAACCTTTGCAACTCATTCCCAAAGAAGAAGCACCGCGCACAAGACCAAATCCACTTGTTCCAAAACAATCTGTTCCAGAAAAATAGCGAATTCTGCTTATAGAAACTTGCTTTCCGTAGAATTTCGCAATAGATGCAAGGCAAGCCGCGCCACAATCAGTTTCATCATGTTGTTTTACAAGAACATACTTTTTCATAATTTTTAGACTTTACCTACTAAAACGAATATCTTTTGTAAGTAGCATAATAAGTTCTTCTTCTGCTAGAACCGCCGCCAGACGAATGACCAGAATAGCCATACGAAATGCTTACTCTACCTGATGCAGAACGAGTGCCACTAGAACCACCGCTGTAGCCTCCGTTCAAGTTTAAAAGTTCCTTTTCTGTCAGTACCTTGTACTGTTCACGCAATAATTTCATTCAAAACCTCCTTACTGTTAGAATGATTTTTATAAACAACTGAATCAAAAGATGCAGTTTGTTTTATGTTTTCAATTTCCAAACCAGACGAACGTTCAAAATCCCAGCCTGATTTGTTTATTTCTGTCCAATCTTTTTCGCTTTCCATTAAAAAACTTTGCCAAGGTCTAGGATTTTGCGTTTTGTAAAGAATTTGCACACTTTCTTTAGAAATTCGTTCTAATTCCATTAAAGCCCCGCAAGGATTTAATACAGATTCCCAAGCCCCAGCAACAATTACTTTGTCAAAATATCCGTCATTAAAAGGCAAACATTCGGGTCGAACTACAACGCCATCATCACTTTCTTCTAAAACCGGAACAAATAAAAATCGTCCGTCAAAAACATCTTTTTCTGGCAAAAAATTTCCTGTTAAAACTAAAGTCTTTTTCATTTTTTCATCTGATTCCATAGAATCGTAAAGTCTAGAAAAAGCAATTCGTTCGTCTTCTGCTGCATAAATTTTTTCAACATCGCTAGTTTTTTTGTAAGAATTAAGAATTTCCCGCATTTCTTTAGTGTAAGCGTTATTAATTTCAGAAATTTTACCTTTTGCTATTAAGCGATAAAAATACATGTGAGCTCTTACACAACGTTTCCAAGTCCACAATTTTGCGGTTCTAACTGCATTTTCGCAAAGAAAATTCATTTTTGGAAAATCTAAAATTGCATTGCGAATTACCGAAATCATTTCATACGCGTTTCCCGGAAGTTCAATACAATTTCTGCCTGGTTCTGCGTATTCGTCCATTCCAAGCCCGACAGTTACTAACAAAAGTGCGCCAGAAGCCATTGCTTCTAGTCCGGTAAGACCAAACGGTTCGTAGCGGCTTGGCATAACAACAATATCTGCGTTTGCGTAAGCTTCGAAAAGTTCGTCGCCTTCTAAAAATTCTGGTCGATTAAAAAGACTTAAATCTAAATTAACGTCAAGTTGCCCACGTCCATATAAATGATATTCAACGTTATTGCGTTTTTTAAATTGCGGGCCAAGTCGATTAACTGCAAAAATAAAATCATTCACGCCTTTTTGCATATTTTCAAAGCGACCAAAATAGCAAACATGAATTTTTCCGTCTGAATGTTTTTTATGGTAAAATTTTTCGGTTCTTAACCCCAAAGGCAAAACTAGCGAAGATTTTAAGTTGTTAGCATGTTTTTCTACGCACTTTGCAGCAAATTCCGAATAAGCAGTAACAACTGCACTATTTTCTATTGCGCAGCGTTCAACCTTTACTTCTTGAAAGTACAAATCGTCAAGATTTCGATTAGAAAGCAAATCCGTAAAAATAAGATGGGAAGAATAAAAAACGTTACTATCGAACCTAAACGGCATATACGTTTGCCTATCGTTGCAATGAATAACATCAGGCTTGAATGATTTTATTAGAGGATCTAGTTGAGCACGAAAACTTGCCGCAACTTCCAAAATTTTTGCTTCTGGCGTAAAAACGTCAAAAACAGCGTCTGGCTCAAGAACAATATCAACTGTTTCGTCCGGCAAAGGAGCTATGCCGTTTTGCAAATGAAAATAAACGCACTTTACATCGCAATATTTTCTAAGTTCCCGCACATATTCGCGGGTAAAAGTTCCAAGTCCGCCATAAAGATAAGCAGGATGCTCGGAAGTTACAAACAAAATTCTCATTTTTTTTAACCTCTATAATTATTAATAAAAAAAAAACAAGAATTCTGAAGTAAATCACAAAAA
>CAZJOU010000053.1:6822-11366 GCA_964547685.1 uncultured Treponema sp.
TGAAAACGCGAAGCGTTTGAAATGGAACGAAAATTGCAGGATGCAATTTTCGTTCCTAAAATTTAAAATCCGCCATTTGCTTATCTAGATTTTCCATATTTTTGTTATTTTCGGCAACGTGCTGTTTTGAACTAGAAAGCGAAGCCGTTACTTTTTCAATTGAAGAATCAATAGAATTAACTTTGTCGTTTGTTGCAAAAGTAACTTTGCTTAAGTTTTTCATTTCGTTTGCAATTTGTTCGCCACCTTGTAACATTTCTGCAGAACCATTTTTTACAGTATAAGTAGAATTTGTAAGAAGACTAATTCCGTCAAGAATTTGCTTATTTCCTTCTTCTTGTTCCTGCATTGCATTAGAAATTACAAGCTCTTCATTCTTTACTTTTTGAGAAAGTTTATAAATTACGCTAAATTGTCCCGAAGCAGTTTCTGTATTTTTTGCAACTTCATCAATTAATTCAGCAAGACTTTTTAAATCTTTTTCAATAGATTTTGCACTAGAAGCTGACTGTTCCGAAAGTTTCCTAATTTCGTCCGCAACAACAGAAAATCCTTTTCCAGCGTCACCTGCGTGCGCGGCTTCAATGGCTGCGTTCATAGAAAGAAGATTTGTTTGACTTGCAATATTTTGAATAATTTTGCTTGCTTCTAGTAACAACGTTGATTTTTCCAAAACTTCTTTAGAAAGACTACTTGCGCCTTGAATTTCTTTCATTCCGCTTTCAGACGCAGATTCAAGTTCTGTTACAGTTTCGCTATTATTTTTAAGACTTTTTGTAACTCCATTAACATTTGCAACCATTTCTTCTATTGCCGCAGAAGATTGCGTAATTGCAGAAGTTTGATTTTCAATTTCATCGTTAAGTTTACGAATATTTTTTATAATTTCTTCGGCAGTTGCGCTAGTTTCTTCTACCGAAGCAACTTGATTTGTCATTTCGTTTTTTACAGAATCTGCAATATTTTTTACATCTTCAAGGTCAATTACAGATTGATCTACATAACCAGAAATTTCGTCAGAAACAGAAATTGTAGATTGAACATTTTTATTAATGTCTTTAAAAATATTTTTAACTTCATCGTACATATCGTTTAAGTCATTGTTCAAAATGCCAAAATCGTTTCTTGTAACAATTTGCGCTTTTGTAATTGAATAATCTCTGTTCGCAAGTGCGCCAATTATAACTTTTTGTTGTTTAAGATTATTTGCAATATCAAATGCAGTTGTAATTGTAGACATTAAAAGCGCAACAAAAGCAAGAATTCCACCAAAGAACAATGCGCGAATTAAAGCACCAGCAATTTCGTTACGAACAATTTTTTCTACAAGCATTGTTGCAAACAAAATTAAAAAATAGCCAATAAAAATAATTGCAGTGTAAACTATAATTCGTTCGCGATTTGAACTTGTAACGCAATCTTTATCGAATGGAAGCCAATGCATAAAATGTTCAAATTTGCTATTAAAAATTGTCATAAAAGCAATTTCAAACATTAATGCAAAACCAAAATATATTAAAATAATTGTAACATAAGGACTTGCAGTTCCAAATCCAGAAAGTTTTGTTCCAGACGCAAGAATAGAAAATCCAACGGCTAAGCCAGTAATAAAACTAAGCACAAAATTATAACCAACAATAATAAGTCGCGATTTTACAATAAATGAATTTAACTTTTTTATATTTTCATCTGTTCCTGTATAAGTTAAGACACGTTTTTTTAGGTAAGCAAAAAAAACTAAAGGAACTATAAAAAGAGAAACATAGCATAAAATTGTAAAAGGATGGGATATTGCAGTTAAAAGCTCTGTTGGGTTCAAAATTCCCGTAAAAATCAAATACAGTGGTGCCAATAGAAATGGAACTACTGAAATACATAAAATTAATAGCGGAAGTGTTACTTTAAAAAGTTTTTCGTCCGCAACCGAGAGTTTTAACTCCATAAAATCCTCCAAAATTGTGTCCCCGAATAAAACTTTCTATAATAACAAATTTTTATATTTATTTAACAATAAAGGAGAAATTCTGTAAAGTCAATAGAATAATTGTAAAATGTATAGCAAATATTTTTAGAATAACCTAAAATACATTTATGAACGAAGTAACAATTTACACAGACGGCGGTTGTTCAGGAAATCCTGGTCCCGGAGGTTGGGGAGTTGTTGTAATTTACAATAACCAAGCGCGCGAACTTTCTGGCGGAGAAAAAAACACAACAAATAACAGAATGGAATTAACAGCAGCAATTAACGCTCTTTCTGTTGTAAAAAACACACCAGAATTTAAAAATCTTCCTGTAACAGTGAATACAGATAGTCAATACGTAAAAAATGGAATTACAGTTTGGATAAAAAACTGGAAATTAAAAAATTGGCGAACCGCTGATAAAAAGCCAAGAAAAAATCAAGATTTATGGATTTTACTAGATGAATTAAATTCTTCGCTAAATGTAAAATGGAATTGGGTAAAAGGCCACGCAGGAATTCAATACAACGAAATTTGCGACCAACTTTGCCAAAAAGAAATAGCAAAAAATAAGTAAAAACGTATTCGTTGATGCATTTTCTAAAATTTATAGATTTGTAGAAAATCTGCAAAACAATAAAAAACTATAACTTAAATTTCTGACATTGCGGATTTTATCATTGAATAGGAAAATCCGTGCGAAATTAGCCTGCGAATTATTTTTTCGCTTTCTTTACAAGTTCGCATTGCTTTTTTTAAGTCTTTTTTGCAAAGTTCGTATTCCGAATTTTCTGCAAAAAAGTCGTCTAGCGCGCTTTTTGCAATTTCTTTGCTAATTCCGCGCGTAGCAAGTTCCGCCGCTAACTTTGTGCGACCTTCAAAATGATTAATTTTTCTAGAATTTAGCCAAGAGCGAGAAAACCGCAAATCAGAAAGATATTTTTTTTCTTCAAGAAAATCTAATGCCGCTTCTATGAACTTTTTTTCGTAATTTTTATTTAATAATTTTTTTGTAAGACCAAAACGACATTGTTCGCTTCGCGAAAGATATTCTAGTGCCTTCGCTTCTGTCGCATAAGCAAAACCAGAAGAAATAATATCTTCTTCATCTTCGCCTAAAAATTCTGCATTTTCCACAATTAAATCTGGCTTTACAATTTTGAGGTAAGAAAATCTAATAAAAAAAGCAAGCCCAGAATCAGAAGTTATTTTTATAACTTCGTCTGAAACTTGCTCTGTAGAAAGTATAACCAAAACTTAAAAATGCTCTAACGTTTAGAGAACTGGAAGCGACGACGAGCGCCCTTCTGACCATACTTTTTGCGTTCAACCATACGAGAATCGCGAGTAAGGAATCCATTAGATTTTAATGAAGTTCTGTTGTTTGGATCTAACAATGTTAATGCGCGCGAAATTCCATGAAGACAAGCCGCAGCCTGACCATTTAATCCGCCACCAACAACGTTAATAAGAATATCATATTTTCCGTCGCTAGAAGTTACAAGTAATGGCTGCTGAACAACTTTTACCTGTTCTTCTGTAACGAAATAATCTTTTACATCTTTTCCGTTTACAACAATTTTTCCAGAGCCTTCGCGAACAAATACACGTGCAACGGCTGTCTTTCTTCTTCCTGTTCCAATAGCAATATTTTTAACCATCTTAGACTCCTATTAAAGTTCAACAACCTTTGGGTTTTGAGCTATATGTGGGTGTTCTGTGCTAGCATAAACTTTTACATTAGCAAGAAGAGCACGTCCAAGACGTCCTGTAGGAAGCATTCCTTTTACTGCAAGTTTAATTGGATCTTCTGGGTGTTTTTCCAAAAGTTTTTCAAAAGTGTGAGCACGAAGACTTCCTACAAAACCAGTTGTATACTTGTAATAAATCTTTTTTTGTTCTTTTCCGCCAGTTACAGCAACTTTATCTGCGTTAATAATTACAACATAGTCGCCCATTTCCTGGTTCGGTGTGTAAGTAGCTTTGTTTTTACCTCGGGCAATTGCAGCAGCCTTTGCAGCAACGCGTCCAAGTGGTTTGCCAGCAGCGTCTATAACATACCAATCACGCTTCTGATCTTTTTCATTTACGAAAATAGTTTTCATGTATATACCTTAATAGTTAAAGTTTTACGCAGTTTTACTGTCTTTGCATCTGACAATTAAACCGCAGAATAACGATGAGCAGGCGTTATTCTTATATACGGGGATTTAAATATACTACAAAAAATTAATTTGCGTCAATAGCAGAAAAACGTTTTATAAGCATTACGCTTGATTTTCTTCTGATTTTGCACGCGCTTCTTTTTCTTCGCGACGCGCTTCTTTTTTATCTTTTATATCTGCTGCGCCAATAAAAAGAAGAATTAATCCAAAAAAAGCAGCCAAAACTGGAGCACAACCTTTTAGAAATAAAACAACATCTTTTCCCCAATTTAAAGGCATATTTGGAAGAACAGCAAAAACTGTAAATGCAATAAAAATAATTCCTACTATAAGTGATACCATTTTTTTTACTCCATTTAATTGATTTTTTTACTATAATGCAAAAATTAGCAATCTTCAAGATAATTCATAATTC
>CAZJOU010000054.1:0-11207 GCA_964547685.1 uncultured Treponema sp.
CCAACAGAAGAAGAAACCTATGATTTTGTTGTAAGTGGATATATTTCAAATAATCCTTTTGCAAGTATGATAGAAGAAGGTGGACTTTCAATTATCACACCAGACGAAATTGCTAATAGATACAAAAGCTCAAATGTTGTGTTCTATACAAACAATGAAGAATTAATTGAAAAACAAGAAGGCGATGTTTTCGAAATACAAGGAACAATAAAAAAATTATCCTTTAACGATACAACTGGAAAATTTATTCTTTACCAAGTATTTGATACTGTAAATCAATAACTTCAAAAACTCCGTCCGCACATTGCAGACGGAGTTTTTTATTTAATTTTTATATTAATATTCAACTGAAAGTTGCTTTTCTACAGATTATTCAAAACAGTAATAAAAATGTAAACTTCTATAATTAAATCAAATGACAAAAAACTTAAATCAGTGTATATTTTAGTCAAAAGGTTTTCTATTTTTTCTAATTCAAGGAGGTTTATTATGACAACAGCAAATCAGAGATATTTCACAATTGATGATATTCCCGATTCTCCTGGAAAAAGAGTTCTGCTTGAAATTTTAAATTCTCCAAAGGTTGACAGAGAAAAACTTCGGCGCGATGTAAGAAAATATGAAAAGAAGCGTCTTGCAGAATGGGCGGAAGAAGACAAAAAAGTTGGAGCTAAAAAATGACCTTTCTTCCACTTGAAACAGAAATATTCACTTACCAGCATTTGCTGGATTCTGATGAAAACATTGATTTGATACAAACATTTTCTGTAAAAGAAAAGACAGGAAAAGGTCTTGAACTGTATCTTAAAAACACTTCTATGTTTGATGAAGAGAACAGTTTTGCAAGGACATATCTTATAAAGGACAAACGCAGCAAAGAACTTGCGGCATATTTTTCTTTGCGTTCTGGACTTTTTACAATATCTGCAAACGAAGATTTCTTTTATGCGATTCCTGCAATTGAACTTGCGAATTTCGCTGTGAATGAAAATTATAGAAAAAATCATCCAGAAGTTCTTGAAATTGGGAAGACTGTCTTTTTGGAATTTATACTTCCTTATGTCGATTTTATGAAGTCGCTTGTCGGAATAAAGGCGTTGTATATATATGCTTTGCCAGAAGACAAACTTATTGCGCATTATGAAAAGTTCGGTTTTCATCGTCTGGACGCCGAAAAAGAAAAATTCGTCCATTCGCACGTAAAGCCCAAATACGACGAAGGCTGCATTTTTATGTACCAGACAATATAAAAAGAAACACTAAATTTCTCTTTTATTTATTCATATTTATTTGTTTATTTTTTATTCATTTGTATTTATTTATATTTATTTGTAACAAATTATAAATAAAGTTGTTTTTTTTACAACAGAAACATTTTGTAGCATTGTGTAAGCAGAAAATAAACTAGAATCACAGGAAGACTAAAATGAAAACACTAGAAGAATATATGAAACTTCCCTATAGATTAGAAATAGTTCCAGATACAGAAGAAACTGGATATGTAGCCTCTTATCCAGAACTTCATGGTTGTTTTTCATGCGGAGAAACAGTTTTAGAGGCTATAAACAATGCAGAAGATGCAAAAAAAGAATGGCTTTCAGCTGCAATAGAAGAAAATATAGATATAAATGAACCAGAAAATCTAAATTCTTATTCTGGACAATTCAAATTAAGAATTCCAAAAAGTCTGCACAAGACACTTTCGGAAGAATCTAAAAAAGAAGGCGTAAGTATGAATCAATATTGTGTTTATCTGCTTTCTAAAAATTCTGTAAAGGTTCATTAAAGTTTTTTGCACCGTTGAAAAGTTTTATAATATTTTGTATAAAGAATTTAATAGGAGCAGATAAAATGAAAAAAAATCAAAAAGTTAAAAAGTGCAACGCAACCTTTAGGTTGGGCTTTGCACTTTTGCTAGCAATATGTGCAATGATTTCACTTGTACTAACTTCTTGCGACGACAAATTGTTTCAATCTACAATTGTTATAAAAAATAATTCAGAATATAACGATGTAATAACAGAACTATTACTTTCAGAAGATAATACAGAAGATTACGATTATGTTGTTTGGAATTCAAAGTTAGAAAAAGATTATGATAAATCTGCTGATATTGATTCCGGAGATTATTGTGTATTAATAAAAGGCTATCGTATTGATAGCGATGGAATTACTAAAAAAGATCTTTCTGAAATTGGAAAAACAAAATGCAATGATACACCAATAGAATTCCACAATGCAGATACAATAACATTTACTTGGGACGGCGAAAACTTAAAACAAAAATAATGGAACGCAATTCAATTGATTTATTTGCTGGTGTATATTAAAATTATCTAGGCAGATAAAAAATGATAAAAATTGACGAAGCAAAAATTCGAAATCTTTTAATAAAAAGAAAAAAATTTATAAAAACACGAAAATTTCCAATTGATTCATTATTTGCATTTATTGCACTTCTTGTCGCAGTTTTTACAGCAGATTATTCAAAAATAAATATTGTTTTTGCTTGGATTTTTAAAATTGCTACTATTGTATATTTATTTTATATAGTTTACTTAATTATAATGTTTTTTATTGAATCTTATTCACCAGAAAAACTTTATAATGAAATAATTGAACAATCCGAACGAAAGCATACATTTTCATTGCTTGTAATAAAAGATAATTCAGAAAAGTATTTTGGAAAATATCTTTTAAAATATGACAAGCGTTGGAAATGTTATCTTCTTCCGTATAATGCAACCAAAACTAATGATGATGAAGAATTTGTAGAAAGCGTTATTAATCGATTTACAGGATTGCAATGCGAAATTCAAGAGCCACAAAAAATAGAACAGACAAAATTTTCATTTTCTGATGGATATGAAAAAACTTATACTCATTTGTATTATGGAATAAATATTTCTGTAAAAGATTCAATTTTACCAGATTCTTATTCATTTAAGATTGGAAAAGATAAATATAAATGGTTTTCTATACAAGAGATGAAAGAAAATCCAAAAATAATGGAACGCAATTCAGAAGTTGTAAAATATATTTCTGAAAATTTTTAATTTTTCTCTGCAAAAGAGCAAATGCGTTTTTGCCATAAAAAAGAAATTGGTTCTATAAAATTAAGGCTTAAACGTAAAAATCCGCCAGTAAACGAATTTCTATTTACAACAAGAGCAAATTGCGGAATTTTTTCTAACGGATTTTCAAAAGAAAACAAAAGTTTAATTCGCTCGCCAGTTTTAACTTCTAAATTTTCCGTAGTTATCATTGCTCCGTGTACGCTTGCATTATTTACAAAACATTGAACTTTTCTTTCGTTAAATAAAAAGTATTGAACTGGCGAAGAAAAACCAAAATTTTTGTATTTAGCAATTCCAATTTCAAAACGTTCTTCGCTTCTTCTACTAGAAGAACGAAATGTTTTTTTTACTTGCATAAGTTTTATTAAAATATTTTCTGGAAGTTTGTCCTTAAAAATAAGCATATAACAATTAGAAAAATTTTCTATTTTTATAGGTTCAACTGAACAAGAAACTTCAAACTGATTTTCTAAAAAAACTATTCTTGCAGTTCCAAAAGAAGAAAGACAAGCAGAAGAGATGACAATCCATTTATCAATTTCCATATAAATAGGACGAAAAATAATTTGTTCAAAAGAATCTGTTATAAAAAAACATTCTTTAATATCTAAGAAATCTAATGCGTCTTGCGAAAGTAATAAATTGTCATTCATAATATTTCTCCAAAAGTTTATTTAAATTCAATCTATCGTTTTCGCCTTGCTGACATAAAAACGCAAGCTTAAAATAAAATTCAACAGAAAACTTTCGCGAACTGTCTTTAGTTTTTTTTACTATATAGCGAAAACTTCGCTTAAAACGGTCAAGCGCACGCCCGCGAAATTGCGATATAATAGAAAACGGAATAGAAACATCTTCATTCTTAAAAATATCCGCTCCTGTGGCTTGCATAATAATGTAAACTCTACGGTGATTTTTAAACGTGTAATATAAAATAACAGGATAAGAAAAATCAAGGCTTACCAAATATTCTTTTCCTAAATTTTCAATTCCTAGAAAAACGCCTTCTGCATAAAGCGTGTAATCTTTGTGTTGCGGAATGCGCACTTTTACTAAACTTTCCATATTTTTATCCATAAAATAAACTATTCCGCCCTAATAAGAGCGGAATAGCAAATAAATAATTTTTTCTACGAATTTTTATTTTTTTCGGCAACTGCAGCAGCACCAGAAGTAGCGCGTTGTTTTAAGTAGTCGCCATATTTTAAATTTACGCCTTTTCTTTGTGCTTCGTTTCTTGCACTTTCAAATGTTGTTGAAGGTGGCGTTCCGCCTCTTCCGCTAGCAATATTTCTTATTTTTTCAACTGTGTTAGATTTTACTTGTCCACCAACATCTTTTGCGGCAGCACCAGCACCAGAAAAAGTTGATTTTAATCTTCCGTTTCCTTCGCTTCTAGAATTTTCATGACCAGCTTTTGCCGCACCTGCGGTTTGTCCTATATTTCCAATCGTATTTGCACCGCCTTTAATTGCAGCAGAACCAGCTGTAGAAACGCCTTTTGCAGCAAATGCAGTAACTTTTGCTGCACCAATTGCGCCAGCAACTAAAGATGCACCTGCACCAATAAATTCGCCCATGCTCATTTGCGGTTGTCCAGTTAAAAGTGTGCAAGCAAGTTTTGGCGCATTAGAACAAATTGCAAGAATTAAAACTAAATTAAAAAATACAAATCCGAAAATTTTTAAGTCAAAAGCAGCATCATTTAAAATAATATTCTTTCCCATTTGCACAAAACTTAAAATGCACCAATACATACAAATAATAATCATTATAAGTTTAATTGCTTGCGCCATAAGACTTGGAAGAATTTTGTTAGAAAGATCTCTTAGTCCGTCAAAAAGCATACACGGAACTAAAATTACAGCAAAAGAAGCAATAATTGCATATTCAATAATTGCCATAATATATTGAATTAAAACAAAAACGCAGGTTGCAATCATACCAAAAGAACAAATTGCAACAAGAATAACATTTTGAAGCTTTTTTAGTGCAATATTCGGAAGTAAAAATGCACCAACTTTTTCTTTTATTCCACTTTCTTGAATTTGAGTTGCTTCTGCTTCTGCCATAATTTCTGTAACAAGAATTACAACTTTAAAGACAGCGTTTGGAGAAATAAAACCAGTATCTTGTCCAGAAGAAGTTTTTAAAGAAAGATCCATTTTGTATTTTTCAAGTTGATTAGTATCATCAATTACAAGAACATCCTTAAATGCTGCAAGTTTTTCTTCAAAGTTTTTCTTTGCTTTTTCGTACGCTTTTCCACTTTTCTTTTTTGCTTTGCTAGTTGCTTTAGAAAGAGCCTTACTTTCTTCTTGCGCTAAAGCCATAAGTTCATCATCTTTTACGCGCATTCCGGTATCATAAGTTTTGTAAACATAATCAACTTCTTCGCGCCTTTTCCTAAATTCTTCTTCAACATCAAGTTGCGCTTGTTCCATTGCAGTATTTACATCATTAGCAGCAACAAGTTTTTCCATTTGAGTAAAGAAAGTAGTTATTTCTTGATTTATAAAACTTACAGAAGTACCAGAAGCAGTGTTTCCAATATTAGTAGAAAGTTTTCGTAATCCTGCACAAAATCCTGGATACATAGAAAAGACAAAAAAGAACATCATCCATTTCATTGCAGTTCCAACTAGCATATCTGCCATTTTCTTTTGTCCCATAACAACTTGAAGGCAGGTCCAGACAAAACCAACAAATGCAAGTAAACGTCCTAAATCTAACGCAATTTTTAGAACATAATTACCCATCTTTGTAAAATAAGTAATTGCGTCTACAACAGATGTGTCAACAAATTTTAAGGCAGTTCCGCTAGAAGCAAAAATGCTTGTAGAACAAACTGCAAAAAGAATGATAGCAACAGAAATTTTTCTGTTACGACAAATTAAATTCTTGGTACGGCAAACTCCTTTTTGTTAAAAAGTGCAACGCAACCTTTAGGTTGGTTTTTGGAAAAGTGCAACGTTGCACTTTTTAACTTTACTAATATAAAACTTTCTAAATATTAACACAAAAAATGCAATTTTAAAAAGTCATAAATATATCTGCTTCTCTTTCAACTTCTTTTCTGTGTTCTTCCGCCCTTTTTATGCTTTCAAGTTCTTCTTTAGAAGGACCGCCATCTAGTCGTGTTACAGAAGGAAATAATTTTCCTTTCTGACTACGTTCAAGATGAATTTCTATTTTTTTATCTAAAAGCCATTTGTTTGGCGGATTAAAAAGCGGAACATAATAACCTTCGCCTTTGTCAGTTTCTATTACATAAGCGTTAGTCCAAATATTTTCATCATTCATTTGATAATAGTGTTTGACAGTTCCAGTTATTGAACCAGTTTTTTCTGTATAAAGTTTTAATTTATAACCTTCAGTTTTGCTTATAAAACGCCTAGCGTCTAAAAACGTATTGTAGCGACCTAATGTTTTTAGCGTTTCCATCCAGTTTTCTTCAAAATAAAACTTTCCGTCTTTGTACTTAGCAAGTTCTAATTCATCAAGAAATTCTAATCTTCGTTGATAAGTCGGATCGCTCATATTATAAACAGAAGAAACATAGCGTTCATCGCCTTTTTCTGGAACTTCAAATTGATGAATAAAATTGTCTAATTCTGTAACTCGAGTTGCATAAATGCGATTGTCATTAGCCGCTTTTATAAGTTCATCGCTTCGTGGACCTAAAATGCGTGTAAGCATTTCTTTTGCTTCTTTACGTGCGCCTTCTTTTACAATATCGCGCGAAAATCTTACAAGTTTTCCATCGCGCGATTTTCCGTTTATAAGAATGTGCGCATGTGGATGCAAAGTATCTTCGTGAATTGCCGAAACCCACATATATTTTGTTCCTGTAATATCTTCTAGATTTTTCATCCAAGCTTTTACTGCAGATTGCAAAGTTTCTTTATCCATTTTTTCTTCTGGTGAAAAAATCCATCTAAAGTTAGTTGCAACCATTTTCTTTTTGTACTGTTCTACAGAAACATTTCCAAAAATTTCTGGTTTGTTAATAACTTCTTTTTTATCTTTCTGGACAAGATAACGTTCTAAAAATGCTTTGTGAGCTTTTAATGTTTTTGAACGAGAAATTTTGCAAGTGCATTGCTGCTGGCGAGAAGTAAGAAAATCTTGAGAACGTTTTATGTTTGTGTGCTTGCTCCAATATTTCGGAACAACTCTTACAAATTGCGCGTTTCTAATAATCCAATAAGGTCTGTAATCTTCTTCTGTATAAATTCCTTTTACAGCCCTATAGTCAAAGTCTTGGTAAATACCTTTTTTGTTTGGTTTTTCATTCTCTATTGCAGAAAGAAAATCCCAGTGAAAAATTTTGTCAGTGGTACAGCAACCTCCTAAAATAATAAGTGTTTTATTTTTTTTTTGAAAAATAAATTTAAAAGGAATCAATAGGACAATGATTTTCTTTAGCCCATCTAATAACTTCATTTAGTTTGGCTTGGTAACCTTTTCCAAAACTTTTAAGCCATGAAAGATTATCTATATCTATACGAAAAGTTATAGGTTTTTTCATTGGCTTCCAATATTTAAAATGTCCTCGTGCAAAATCTTCTTTTGTTAATTCTGGAAAGTCAGTTAAATCTATTTCAGAATCTGGTTTTGCATTTTCTTCACATTTAGCAATATAGTTCTCTAAGTTTTTCATTGTACATTCTCCTTTCAGCTGCAGTTGCATCACGAGCGGTAATTATATGTATGCGGTTATTTTCTTCTGTGTATGAAACCTGGAGCACAAGAAATTTTCCTGCAATACACTCTAAACCAAAAAATCTATGTTGTTCATTCGTAGAATGTTTATAATCATAGATTTCATAAAAATAAGGATCATCAAAAACGGGTTCAATCTCCTTAAACGAATATCCATGTTTTGAAATGTTATCATTATTTTTAATTTCAAACCATTCAAAGCGTCCATCGATAATTAATGCACCCTTTTGATTTCTCTTTTCAACCATATTCTTATTATAGAATATATGTACAAATATAGCAATAAATTATATTTTTTTTTCAAGTGGCAAAAAACGGCAAAAAAAAGGTCAAAAAATCCAATGTAATTTTTTGTAATATAAAAAATTAAGTCTGTTTGGTGGCGCGCCTTTATCTTGCAAAGACTGTCAAACCAGAAAGAAAAAAGGGTTCTAGGGAAAAAAGAAAACTTACAGTTGTCTGTTGTCCCTAGAAATAGAAGTGCTTACAAAAACAAACTTGGACAAACAGAAACCATTTGAAAATAAAAACCTTACACAAAAAGCGCCAGCGCAAAAATAAGAAAAAAGAAAATTAAAAATGTAAACTAAAAAAAGACAGAAAGATAGATTTTTATTTTTATCAAAATTGATTAAAAAAAATAAAATTAAAGAATGAACGGAAAAGTTAGAAAGTGCAAAGACCAACCTAAAGGTTGCGTTGCACTTTTTAACAAAATCAATATCTAAAGGCTAGTTTGCACTTTTATAGAATTAGTTTTAATTACTAAAAAAAAATAATTTATCATATTTATATTTAGACCTCAGCTTTTAAAGCAACTTTAACCATAAATTTAGAAAGAGAAAGACCTGCTTTTTTTGCTTTTTCACGCAAGATTTTTTCTTCTGATGGTTGGCATGAAACTTGAAACCTAACACGTCCTGTTTCTAGCTTTTTACGACCACCACCATGATAACCATAACCCGAATATTTAGGCTTCATTTTTTCCATTTTTGTTTTCCTTATGTTTTCTATAAAAATAAATTATAATTCCACATATAATTCCAAAAAATAAAAACAAAAGTTTTTCAAAAATAAAATTTGACATAATTATAAAATCCTATTATTGTAAAAAGGAAAGGCGGAAAACTTGCTGGATTGCAAGATTCCGCCACCAACAAATTAATGATTCCTTTTATCTAGCCACTTGGTTATGTAATAAGCCACTATTACACCAAGTAGCGAAAAAAGGAAATCTACCAACTTGTCAGCAAAGTAAAGCAAAATTGCTTCCACTTTGGACTCCTTAGTTGGACGTCTCCAACTATTTTTATATTAAAGTATTATTTTGTTTTTGTCAATCACTTTACAAAGTTATAATTTTTTTAGAAAAGTGCAACGCAACCTTTAGGTTGGTCTTTGTACTTTTATAGAATTAGTTTTAATTACTTAAAAAAAAGCGACTGCAGTAATATGCAATCGCTTTATGTTTTTTAACTAAAAAGTTTTTCTATTGCTTCGCGGCTATCATCTAAACCTGCAATAAGTTCTTTAAGACCAAATCTTGTATAATATTCAGTCATTTCGCCACTTGTGTGTCCGACCATTTTTTGAACAGATTCTAGCGGAAGTTCTTGCCTTAATTTTGTTACAAAGTTAAAACGTAAAGAATGTGGAACAAGCCTTTTTTCTCCGCGTTCAATTCCTGCCGCTTCCATTGCTCTGTAAAACCATTTTCTTACATATTCACCACGCAAAGGTTTTTCATCTTTCATAAAAACAAAATCTTCAGAAAATAAATGATTTTTTTTAATGTAGTCGCTTAGAAGTTGTAAAGTTTCTGTTGGAATAGGAACAACTCTTATTTTTGGATTTTCCGGCGTTCCTTTTTTACAGTAATTAGTTCTTTCACCGTTACGTTTACAAAACCCGTCAACAACTAAAGTTTTTTGTTCAAAAAGAATCTGTTTTACTTTTAGACCTCGTATTTCACCTAAACGAAGACCACAAGAAAAAGTTGTAAAGAAAAATAAAAAAATATCATAACTTCGCCATATTTCTGGCTTAAAAAGTGAACGTAATTCTTCTTCTGTAAAAACATTACATTTTTTAGATCTTCTTATAAAATGTTGAAAACAAGGACGCGGAACAGCCTTTGGACATTTATAAATAGTTTCATCATAAATACAAAAGAAAACTTCAAAATACATATTTTTCCAAGAAGGAGAATGAGAATCCTGTAACAACATTTTTTGAACTTTTGCGAAATTTAATTTGTTAATTTCTTCGTTTCCAAAATCTTTTATAATTAAATCTATAAAATGTTTTTTTTGTTCAATCGTATTTTCGCTAAAACGTTTTCCCAACTGATAAAGTCGTTCAAGATGCAAAGAATTTTTTACAAACATATCTTTTGCAATATTTTTAATCAAATAAGGCGAAGATTTTGTAAACTTTAATTTTGAAACAAATACTTCTGCTTCTTTTTTTGTTTTGCAACCTCGACAAACTCGCATAGATTTTTTATTGCCGTTCAAAAAGCAATAAAACCATTTTCCGTTTTTTTCTAAAATTTTTACATTCATAGAATGTACCTCCAAAAAATAAATTAAATAAAAAGTGCAACGTTGCACTTTTAAATAGCTTTATTTATTTTTTGGAATAAACGAAATAATTTCTTTTAAATGATTCGAAATTTTTTCAAAAATGGCGTAAAAATCTTCTGAACGAAGCGCAGTATCCGGTTCTGTTCCAGTAACCAAATATTCAACAGAAACATTAAGAACTTTCGCAATTCTAACGCCAGCTTCTACATTTGGCAAAGATTTTTTATCGTTCATATAAGATAAAAGAGTTGTATAAGGAATTTTTGTTCTGAACGAAAGTTCTTTTATTTTTATGTCATTATAAATTAATTCGTTTCTTAAATTTTCTGCAAAACTCATAAAAAAATAGTATCACAGAGAAAATAAAAAAAGGTTGACAAATGACATAAAACTGTAGTAAAGTTTGTTAAACACAAAAAACTATCACTTTAGTTACCTAAATGACAGTTTTTGTGAGAAACATTATTTGTCAAAGTCCTTGAAGAATCAAGGTTTTATCGGGATGACAGGATTTGAACCTGCGACATCCTGGTCCCAAACCAGACGCGCTACCAGCTGCGCTACATCCCGTTGCGTATTTACTAATATACTAAAAAACAAAAAAACAATCAATAGCAAATATCTTGTTTTTCAAAAAAAATTAATTTTCTTCACTATTTTCGTCAAAGTTTTTGTCCGCTTTCCAGCCGTTTTCTTTTTCTAAAAGCATTTCAGCATCTTCGCGTCCTTGATGAGCGTTCCATTCTGTAAACGAAAAGTTCTTGTTTTTTTTAACGCTAAAACGATGCGAATATTGGTTTCGCATCATTTTGTAATATTC
>CAZJOU010000055.1:0-3296 GCA_964547685.1 uncultured Treponema sp.
GGCCTGCACCGTGTGTAGCAAAAACGGATTTCTGCGGAAGCACAGACAATTTTTAATAACTAACAAAACTCGACATTCAAGCAATTAAAAACCTTTAAGGAAAACAAAATGAATAAAATATCTTCCTCTGTAGTTTTAGGACGAAATAAGCAAATTGCAATTACCGCAGCATTAAGTGCGCTTACAATTTTAATGGGAATTCCAGGACTTCATCTTGGTTATATTCAAATAAATCCAACAGTTTCGCTAACAATTATGCACATTCCTGTAATTTTAGCAGCAATTCTTGCAGGACTTCCTGGCGGACTTGTTACAGGTTTTATTTTTGGCATAACAAGTCTTATAAATTCTGCCGCAAATCCATCTGGCGTTTTAGATCCGCTATTTGCAAATCCTTTGTGCTCTGTTTTTCCAAGATTATTTTTTGGTTTTGCTACTTGGGGAATTTTTAAACTTATAGAATTAATTCCTTATTGCCCAAAAACTGTAAATGCAATAGTTACCGCTTTGTTTTCTAGTTTAATTCACAGTTTTGTTGTAATAGGTTCAATGTATGTTTTCTTAAACGGACTTGTAACACAAGCAATGAACGGACTTGGTTATTTTGCAGTTATGGCAATGATTCTTCCGGGTGCTTTTATGGAAGCAATAGCCGCAGCAATAGTTTGTGCCACCGTAGTTGCAGCCATAACAGTTGCCAAAGGCGGAAGCGCAAAACTGTTTGACGAAAAAGACGAATAGCCATAATATCAATTTTTATTACAAAGCAATAAAAATTGATATTTGAACTAATAAAAAAGCATTGAGGTTTTAATGAAAGTTTTTATTGTTGGCGCAGGATTTACAGGAGTTCAACTTGCAAAAATTCTGTCAAACGAACGAAACGACGTTACTTTAATTGATAACCGCGAAGAAGTTACAAGACATCTTACAGATCAAATTGACTGCACAATTTTAACAGAAGACGGAAATAACCTAGAAAATTTGGAAACAGCAGGAATTCAAAAAGCAGATGTTCTTGTTTGCCTAACCGAAAGCGACGAAGTAAATATGATAACTTGTTCGCTTGTAGACGCACTTTATCCAGATATTTTAAAAATTGCCAGAGTTCGAAATTACGCATATTACGTAAACACCGCTTCCGCAAAAAAAGCGCACGCAAACGCATTTAGCGGAAAACATCGCCCGCTTTACGGAATTGACTTTATGATTCACCCAGACGTAGAAGCAGCAGAAGCAATTTTTGATGCAGTAGAAAATGGGGCGGTTAGCAACATAATAACTTTTGACAATTCCGAAATGCAAATAAGCCGAATTTCTGTAGGAAGCGAAAGCGCACTTTGCGGCCACAAACTTTTAGAATTAAAAAATCTTACACAAATAAATATGCTTGTTGCTTACGTAGAAAAAGATGGCGAAACAAAACTTGCTGGCGGTTCAACCGTAATGGAAGAAGGCTGCACGCTAGGAATTCTTTCTAAAAAAGAAGACGTAAGCAAAATTATAGAACTTTGCGGCTCAAAGCAACAAGAATTTAAAAAAATTGCAATTGTTGGCGCGGGGCGCATTGGAACTTTAGTTGCAGAAAAAATTATTCAACCGCAAAAAATTTCGCTATTCCAGCGAATTGCAGAACGCAACTTTTCGCCAAGCCAAGACATTGTAATTATAGATTCCGATTACGAACTTGCAAAAGCCGCTTCCGAAAAATTTGGAAAATCCGCACGTGTTTTAAACGGCGATGCTTCTGACGAATCTTTTTTGCGCGAAGAAAACATTCCTTCGTTCGACTTAGTAATTTGTGCAACGCATAATCACGAAATGAATATGGTAGTTGCCGCTTATCTAGAATCACTTGGCGTAAAACAGTCGGTTTCGCTTGTAAAAGATTCTTCTTTTTCCGAAATTGCAACAAAACTTGGCGTAGATGTTTCTGTTGCTTTGCGCGACGTAGTTGTAGATTCAATTATGAGCCACATGCGCGGAAAATCTGTAAAAGAAGTGCATACAATTTCTAACAGCAATTTTGAAATTATTGAATGTGAACTTACTTCTGAATCAAAAATTCTAGGAAAATCAATGAAAGAAATTGCTGAACCAGGAAAATTCTTTGTTTTGTTAGACCGCCACGCAGGAAATAGCGAATACGACATTGTTGTTGGAAACACAATTTTTACTTCTGGCGACCATTTAGTTTTAATTGTTCATTCCGAAGACGCAACAAAAATTCTTGAATTATTTGGAAACGTTAGCGAATAAAAAAAGAAGGACAAAATGTTTATAATTTATTTAATTCGTATAATTTCTGTTCTTCTTGCCATTGTTGGAACAACTTTTTTAATTCCAATTTCGGCCGCAATTTTTTGTAACGAAACAAACGTTATTTCTTCTTTTTTAATTCCAATGATTTGTAGTTGGATTTTTTTCGCATTTTCGCAACTTCTTTTTAGAAAGAAAAAAGTTTCGCTAAATATTCGTCAAACATATCTAGTTGTTGCTTGCTGTTGGATTTTTACAAGCCTTTTTGGTTCAATTCCTTTGTATTTTTCTGGTGCAATTCCAAATTTTACAGATGCAATTTTTGAAAGCGTAAGTGGATTTGCCACAACCGGAGCCACAATTTTAAGCAACATAGAAACTTTACCAAGAAGCATTAATTTATGGCGTTGCCTTACAAATTGGCTTGGCGGAATGGGAATTGTAGCATTAACGGTTGCATTAATTCCTTTGCTTGGCGTTGGCGGATTCCAACTAATAAAAGCGGAAACAACTGGTCCAGAAAAATCAAAAGTAACCGCCAAAATTACAACAACCGCTAAAATTTTGTGGATTTCTTATTTTGTGCTAACAGTTGTGCAAACAATTCTTTTGCGCATTTTTGGAATGGACACAATAGACGCGCTTTCGCACGCTTTTTCTACATTAGGAACAGGCGGATTTTCTACAAAAAACGCAAGTATTGGCGCATATAATTCAACTGCAATAGACATAATTTGCACAGTTTTTATGTTCATTTCTGGAATAAATTTTAGTCTATTTTATTTTGCAATAATTGGAAAATGGCACGAAGTTAAAGAAAATTCCGAACTAAAAGCGTACATTGGAATTTTTGTAGCATTTGCACTTTGCATTGCTTTTTGCATAACAAAAACTTACGGTTCTTTTTGGCGCGCATTAAAATATTCTGCGTTTCAAACTGCTTCTGTTATGACAACAACAGGATTTTCTACTGCCAACTTTACAACTTGGCCAAGTTCCGCACAATTTTTTATTTTTGTGCTATTTTTTATTGGCGG
>CAZJOU010000055.1:3396-11062 GCA_964547685.1 uncultured Treponema sp.
GGCCCAGCATTTGGTGCTTTAGGTCCAAGCGCAAACTACGGATTTTTGCCAAATTTTGTAAAACTTTGGTACTGTTTTGCAATGCTAGCCGGCCGTCTAGAACTTTACACAATGTTAATTTTCTTTACGCCTTCATATTGGAAAAAATAATTTAAAAGGGCGGAGCCCCGCCCTACGCACGCACTTCGTTGCGTGCTACCCACCCTGCGGGGCCAAAAATAGCAACCGCACCTAGCCCCGCAACGCCCCGTTAGATTTGACATCGTGTCAAATCTAACTACCAAGAATGTTTCACATTCTTGCTTCGCTATTTGCCAACGTCCTGTCGGCAGATTTTCGAAAAAGTCGGTAGTTCGCGAAGCGAACGTACAACGTCCCCATAAAAATTCAAAAAAAATAACAAATTTTTTTAAAAATAATTGACAAACATTCTCAATAATGATTAATATAAAACCATCAAATTAAAACATACTTTTCCTAGTTGTTTAGTAGGTTTTTAATTTTAGAGGTTTTATGCAAGAACACAAAAAAAATTACGTTGACTATATCATCATTTTCTCTTCTCTAGTTTTATTCATTATTTTTTGGCAAGTATCTTGCATTTTAAATCTTGTAAATCATTCTATAGTTCCATCACCAGCGCGAATTTTTGAATCATTTTTGTGGCAAGTAAAACAAGGACTTTATTTTGAACATCTTGGCGCAAGTTGCAAACGCGTTTTACTAGGTTTTCTATTTGGCTCTTTTTTTGGAATTTTTTTCGGATTTTTATTTGGTTTTGTACGCATTGCCGACGACATATTTTCTGCAATGTTCAATATTCTTCGTTCAATTCCAACAATTGGTCTTGTTCCATTATTCATTCTTTGGTACGGAATTGGTGAAAAATCAAAAATAATTGTTATTGCAATTTCTACATTTTGGTCAGTTCTTTTAAATACGCAGCATGGAATTAGTTCTACAGATTCTCGCTTACTAGAAGTTGCTGCAATGTTAGAAAAAAACAAAATTACAGTTTTGCAAAAAATCGTTCTTCCATCAGCTCTTCCTTCAATTTTTACTGGAATTAGATTGGGACTAAGTGCCGCTTGGAAAAGTGTAGTTGCCGCAGAAATGCTTGCTTCTGTACGAGGCATTGGCTATATGATTTCGTTTGCGCGCGAAATGAGTCAAAGCGATGTTCTTTTTGTAGGACTTTTAACTCTTGGAATTATTGGTCTTTTTATAGATGTGCTTCTTACTGTTTTGCAAAAAAAGATTATTAAATGGCAATAAAGTGTTTTTGAGGGAACATTTTATATAATTTTTATTAAAAAGGAGATTTACAATGAAAAAACATATATCTTTTGTGTTTTTTGCAATCGTTGCATTTCTAAGTTTTTTTGGCTGTTCTAAAAAAAAGGAAACTGTCGCTCTTAATTCTGCAAGAATTATTCGTCTTGCAGACCAACCAAGTTATTTCAATATTAAAGTTGCTTTGGAAAAAGGATTTTTTAAAGAAGAATTTGGCGATGAATATAAATTTGAACTTTCAACTTTCTTAAACGGTCCTGCTATAAATGAATCTTTTGTTGCAGGTTTTGTTGATTTTGCACAATTAGGAGATACGCCAATTATTCAAGCCGCAGCAAATCAAGTTCCAGAAATTATTGTTTCTACTTTGTGGGTTTCTGATAATGCTTATGCGCTTATAACTGGTTCAAAATCTTCGGTAAATTCTGTAAACGACTTAAAAGGTTCTAAAATAGGAATTCAAATTGGAACAAATCCGCATAAATTTGCACTAAAAGTTCTAAAAAGTCTAAATCTTTCTACTAAAGATGTTCAAATTGTAAACATTCCAAACGCAGATGTAGTTGCTTCGCTTAATCGAGGTGATATTGATAGCGGAACATTTATGCAACCTGGAATTGAAGATGCAGCAAAAGCTGCTGGCGGAAAAGTTATTGCATACAATGGCGGTTATTCGCTTGCTTCTTGCTACAACATTGTTTCTAAAAAATTTGCAGAAGAAAATCCTGATACAGTAAGTAGAATTCTTTTAGTTTTAGACAGAAGCGACAAATGGATTAGTCAAAATAAAGAAGAAGCATCTGAAATTGTTGCAAAAATTTCTGGAACTACAAAAGAAAAAATGTATCAATATCTTACTACTAGAGAATGGATAACAACTTGGAAACCAGAATACACAAATGACATTCAAGATAGCATTGATTTTGCTCTTAGTCAAAATTCAATTTCTGTAAAGTTAGATGCAAAGAAACTTGTTGATACTTCGTATCTTAAAAAAGCAGGTTTATACAAAGAGGATTAAAAATGGCACGAGTAATAGATAAAGATTGGCGAAAAAAAGAAGAAAGTTACAGAGAAATTGTAAAAAAATATCCAACTGTTTCTCCGTTTATTATAACGCAACTTGACGTACAACGCCGTGGCGTAACTTATACAGATGCAGCATTGGATAGAGTAAATCCAAAAATTCATCAGACAAGGCCTGTTGGAAA
This sequence comes from uncultured Treponema sp., assembly GCA_964547685.1. Lineage (GTDB taxonomy): Bacteria > Spirochaetota > Spirochaetia > Treponematales > Treponemataceae > Treponema_D. The sequence continues at coordinate 5,901 of CAZJOU010000055.1, forward strand.
CAGATTAGCGCCAGATTCGCTTTTGCTTCGCGATGGAACTAGCATTGTTACGAACTTTACATTCGCAACTAGCGATGGCACTATAAGTGGTCGTTCTCCATATACAGTTGATGTTGTAAACGGAAAAACCGTTCTTGTAGACAATGGAGACGTAATTGATGAAGTTATTTATTGGGAAAAACCAGATTATTATGGCAAAGTTACTAGTTTTGGAAATCCTATGGAATCTGTTATTCGCGCTAGACCACAACGTTTTAATCTTGATGTAAATCATTATTGCCACTTTTGGGATAAAGGCGGCGAAGGTTGTAAATATTGCGGAATTGGTGCAGAAGGTCATAAGTACAAAGGAAAAGCAAACGAACACGTAAATTACGATGAAGTTCGCGAAGTTATGCAAGAACTTGTAAAAGAAAAAGGTCGCTATGTTGGCTTTATTCTTACCGGCGGAAGCGTAATTAGCGGAAAAGAAGTTTGCGATGATGAACTTGAACAATACATTGAAACATTAAAAGCGATTGGTTCTGTTTTTAGTGCAAAAAAATTTCCAAGTCAAGTTAATAGTACCGCATTAAATGAACGTCAACTTGAACGACTTTACAACGAAACTGGACTTACTAGTTGGACAAGCGACTTAGAAGTTTTTGACGAAGAAGTTCAACGTTGGGTTTGTCCAGGAAAAGCGCGAGTAATTCCATACAAAGAATGGAAACAACGATTATTCAATGCTGTTGGAATTTTTGGAAAAGGCCAAGTAAATACAGGAATTGTAAGTGGCGTAGAACTTGCAACTCCGCATGGTTTTAAGACAGAAGCAGAAGCTATTGCTAAAGATTTGGAAACAGCAGAAGAACTAACAGCGCACGGCGTTGGTCTAAAGCATGATGTTTGGAATGTTGTTCCAAATTCTATTTTTAAGGAACAATTAACTCCTTCGCTAGATTATTACGTTCAAATTACAAAAGGTTTTTATGAATTGAATTTAAAATACGGAATTAATACAGAAATGGATGATTACCGCAAATGTTCAATGCATGCAAATATTAATCACGATAGAATTTGAAATAAAATTCAACTTAATAGGAGCAAACAATGTCTATTAAAATTTCAGATGATATAAAAAAAATTATAGAAGATAAACAAAGCGTTGCAGTTGTAAGTGCTATTGGAAAAAACGGATTTCCATATTCACAAAAAACTCACAAAATTTTAGTAAAAGATAACGGACAAATTGCAATTTACGAGTTACTAGAAAAATCGCAAATTCAAAAAAATCTTGTTTTTAGTTTGTGGTTTTCTAAAGAAGTTTCGCTACTTGTTGTTACTTCGCAAGGCAAAAGTTTTTATTTTACATTAAAACCTTACAGAGCACTTGAAGCTGGACACGAATTTACAAATGAATATAACAAAATTCTTAGTGAATTTGGTTCAGACGCAGATCTTTCTACAGTTTGGCTTTTTGATGTAGAAAACATTGAAGAAACAACTTACGAAGTTGAACACGAAAAAGAAAAAAAAGAACATCCGTATTTGTACCATATGGATCATATCGTAAAGGAAGAGTTTAGATAAACTAAATGTCGAGTTTTTATTGATTCATCAAAACTCGACATTTTGTCTAAATAAATTAAAAAGGCGCAAAAAAAATGAAAAGATTATTTTTTAGAATTATCGCAATTTGTATTACTTCTGTAATGTTTTTTTCTTGCACAAAAAAACAATCATCAACATTAAATAGTGCAAAAACAATTCGTTACACAGGAAGTGCCGTTTATTTTCCACTTGTTGTAGCCGATAAAAAAGGATTTTTTAAAGAAGAATTTGGCGATAACATTAAATTAGAATTAAACCACCAAATGAACGGTGGCGCATCTGCAATGGAAGCAATGGCCGCAGGCGATATAGATTTTGCCGCACTTGGCGATATGCCTGTAATTCAATCTAAAGCAAACGGACTAGATATTCGCGTTCTTTCTAGTTTGTTCACTTCTACTAAAGGTTACGGACTTGTTGCTGCAAAAAATTCTGGAATAAACACTATTCGCGACCTTTACGGCAAAAAAGTTGCAGTTATGTCTGCAAGTACGTTGCATAAACTTCTTCTAAAATATCTAGAAAAAGAAAATATGAACGAAAGTGATGTAGAAATTCTTTTTATAAAACAACGTGATACTCTTGCAGCGTTTGTTGGAAATAATGTTGATGCAACTGTTTCGCAAGTTCCATATATTCAAACCTTAGAAGAAAAAACTGGCGCAAAACAAGTTCTAGACGCAACTGGCTACGATACAATTCTTACCCTAATTGTTGGAAGAGGCGATTTTGTTGAACAAAATCCGGACTATACAATAAAATTTCTACGCGCAATAATTCGCGCAAACAACTGGATTCCAGAACATTACGAAGAAGCCGTTTCGCTTGTAGCCGAAGAAGACGGAAACAAACGCGAATATGAAGATATTTATTATAAAACGCGCACATTTAAATTTAATTTGAAAAGCGAAACTATAAACGCTTTGCAAGATACAATTGATTATTTGTATAAACAAAAAACAATTTCAACTAGATTAGATGCAAATTCTTTTGCTAATCCAAAGTTTATAAACTCTGCATCGGAAGGCTTATAATTATGAAAAAGCGTTTACAATTTTCATCTGTTTCGGATAAAATAGTTTTTGTTGCAGTTCCTGTTTTGATTTTAATCTTTTGGCAAATTTTAGGTAACGCAGGTTTCTTAAACGCAATTATAATTCCAACTCCAAAAAAAATCGTAAACGCATTTGTAGAACTTATATCTTCTGGAAAATTTTCAAATGATTTTAAAGCAAGTTTTTCTCGCGTTATTTTAGGATTTTTGTGGGGAACTTTTGCTGGCATTATTATGGGAATTCTTACCGGCTTGTTTAGCAAAGTAAATAGCGGAACAGCCTTTATTTTTGGAATTTTGCGACCAATTCCAATGATTGGACTTGTTCCTCTTATGATTTTATGGTTTGGAATTGGCGAAACATCTAAAGTCATTGTTATTGCAATAGGAACATTTTGGAGCGTTCTTATAAATACTCAAGCAGGAATTGAACAAACAGATAAAAAACTAATAGAAGTTGCAGCAATGTTAGAAAAAAACAAATTTGCTATTTTAAGACAAATTGTTTTTCCTTCCGCTCTTCCTTCTGTTTTTACAGGAATTCGATTAGGACTTGGAAACGCTTGGAAAAGTGTTGTTGCGGCAGAAATGCTTGCTGCAACAAAAGGAATTGGTCATATGATTGAATATGCAAGAGAATTAGCACAACCTTCAAAAATGTTTGTTGGAATTCTTACAATTGGCATTGTAGGCTTTCTTTTAGATAAATTTCTTTTAATACTTCAAAAAAAGATTATTTCATGGAGCTAATTTCTAAAAAAAGATGAAATCAAAAGAAAAAGATATGACGCAAGGGAACATAGCACAACTTATATTAGGTTTTGCTTTTCCTCTTTTGATTGGAAATTTATTTCAGCAATTATATAACACAGTTGACAGTTTTGTAGTTGGAAATTTTGTAAGTAAGCAAGCGCTTGCCGCAATTGGTTCCACAAGTATGCTTATTAATACAATGATAGGATTTTTTAACGGATTTTCAACTGGCGGTTCAATTCTTGTTTCTCAAAATTTTGGTGCACATAATTTTAAAATCGTAAAAAAAGCTGTTCATACAATGGTTTTATTTACGTTGATTCTAGGCGTTATTTTTTCATTAATTGGAATTCTTTTAAATAAAGCGATGTTAAAAGCAATTTCTACTCCAGATGATGTTATAAACGAAGCAGCAGATTATCTTCATATTTATTTTGAAGGATTAATATTTCTTATGCTTTACAATATGGGAAGTGCAATTCTTAGAGCTGTAGGCGACAGTAAGCAACCACTATATTTTTTAACTATTTCTTCACTTTTAAATGTTGCGCTTGATCTTATCTTTGTCCTTATTTTTAAAAAGGGAATTAAAGGAGTTGCATACGCAACGCTTATTTCGCAAGCAGTTTCTGTCGTTCTTGTTTTTACAGTATTATTTAAATCTAAAGAATGTTATGGACTTTCTTTTAAGCTATTTACTATTGATGTCAAACTTCTAAAAAAAATTCTTTCGCTTGGTCTTCCAAGTGGATTTCAATTAAGTATTACTTTTCTTTCTAATACTTTTGTGCAAGCATATATAAATCATTTTGGTGCAGATGCTATGGCTGGTTGGGCAGCTTATTCTAAAATTGATAATTTTTGTCTTTTGCCAATGCAGTCAGTTTCGTTAAGTGTTACAACTTTTGTTGGGCAAAATTATGGAGCCGGAAAAACAAAACGCGCAAAACAAGGTGTTTTAGTTTCTTTATTTTTAATTATGACAATTAGCGCAATTGTAATGATTCCTGCCACAATTTTTAGCGAACCGCTTGTTTCTATTTTTAATAAAGATTCTGGCGTTGTGTATTATGCGTCTTATTTTTTAAAAGTTGCAGGTTGTTTTTATATAATTCGTTGCTTAAATCAAGTTTTTGCGGGCGCATTACGAGGTTTTGGAAACGCAACTCTTCCAATGATTGTAATTTTAAGTTCATTCGTTTTATTTAGACAAGCTTTTCTTGCAATTTCAACAAGAATTACAGAAAATTTTTTGCCAATAGCACTTGCATATCCTATTGGCTGGCTTGTATGCGGAATTTCAATGACAATTGCGTATGCAATTTACATACGCAATTTTAAGTCTGAATAATGTAACGCAAAACTTACACAATGTTTCCCCTATTTATACGCTTTATCATGCACGCCAGAAATTGCTCGGCCGCTTGGTTCGTCCATATTTTTCCAGGCTGCGTCCCATTCCAATGCTTTTGCTGTAGAGCACGCAACGCCGGCTTCTTGCGGAACAACTTTTGCTGCGCTGTCGCTTGGAAAAAGTTTTGAATAAATTTCGCGGTAATAATATTCTTCTTTTGTTTTTGGCGGATTGATTGGAAAGCGATTTTCGCGACGAGAAAATTCTGCATCGCTGATTTTTTCTTCCGTAATTTTTTTAAGCGTATCAATCCAGTTGTAGCCAACGCCATCGCTAAACTGTTCTTTTTGTCGCCAGCAAATATTTTCCGGAAGCATATCTTCAAACGCTTTACGCAAAATCCATTTT
>CAZJOU010000056.1:0-11010 GCA_964547685.1 uncultured Treponema sp.
GATAGTAAAATTTCTTTGTATGATGCAAAGACTGTGTGGTAACAATGAACTAACCTCGCCCCAAGTCGTCAAGATATTACCACTCCACACGAATAAAATTACTTACGAAAGTCTCTAAAAACTTTAGTTTTTAGCAAACTACTTACACAAATAACTACCGCTTACAGCCGCTACGTTTTTGGTTTTTGCGTAAAAAGCGCAATTTATTTCGTTTATTCCGCCAGAAACAATGAATTTAACTTGTGGGTATGGACCAGAAAGCGCATTTAAGTATTTTATTCCGCCTAAAACTTCAATTGGAAAGATTTTTAAAATAGAAAGTCCAAACGATAAAGCATTTTCTATTTCGCCTGCGGTTGCTACGCCAGGAAAAATTGGAATGTTATGTTTTACGCAATATTTTACAGTTTTAAAATTAAAACCTGCGCTTAAAACAAATTGTGCACCCGCTTTTTTTGCTCTTGCTGCAAGTTTTGGGCAAATTACAGTTGCTGCCCCAACTAACATATTTGGAACTTCCGCTCTTATAGCGCGAATGCAATTATCGGCACCGTCAAAATTATTCAAATCTCTGTAGGCAATTTCCATTGCGCCAACGCCTTTTTCTAAAAGACATTTTGCAATGCTTACCGCTTCTTTTGGCTCTGTAGTAGAAACAACCGCAATTTTTCCCACTTCTAAAATAAGTTCGTTCATTAACGCTTGATTTAAGTTATTTTTCAACGTTGAATTCTCCCAGTTCCATTTCCGTTCATTAAAGTTTCTATTTCCGATTTTTCTGCAAGATTAAAATCGCCCGGAATTGAATGTTTTAAGCAACTTGCCGCCGTTGCAAAATCAAGTGCTTTTGATTCACCTGCTTTATCATTAGAAAATTCCGTAAGTCCATAAATTAATCCTGCGGCAAAACTGTCACCCGCGCCAACGCGTTCAACAATATTTTCTATATCGTACTGTGCGCTTTCGTAAACTCCATATTTTCCGCTTAAAACCGCAGACCAACCATTTCTGTCCGCGCTATAACTATGGCGCAAAGTTACAGCCACAACGCTAACATTTTGAAACTGTTTTTTTACGTCGTTACAAAGCGCATAATAACTTTCCGTCGGAGTTGTATAATTTTTAAGCGGGATTCCTAAACAATGCTGAATGTCTTCTTCATTTGCAATTAAAACATCTGCTTTTTTTGCTAATTCACGCATTATTTCGTCTGCATTTTTTCCGTATTTCCAAAGTTTTTTTCTATAATTTAAATCTACAGAAATTGTGCAACCAAAACTTTTTGCGCAATCAACAGCGGCAAAAACGCTTTCCATTGCTTTTTCAGAAACAGCCGGCGAAACTCCAGAAACATGAAACCACTTTGCAGAAGAAAAATATTCGTTCCAATTATATTCTTTTGCGCCGCTAACAGAAAAACAACTTCCTTCTCTGTCGTAAATAACTTGACTTGGTCTTTGACATGCGCCATCTTCTAGAAAATAAATTCCAAGCCGACCTTCTTTTTCTATTCCACAAACATTAACGCCATAATAATTCAACGCCCGTTTTGCGCCTTTTCCTATTGCGTTTTGTGGCAACGCAGTTATAAAATTAACGCTTTTTCCTAAAATAGAAAGACTAACCGCAACATTCGCTTCGCTTCCGCCAAAAACCGATTCAAAATTTGGATTTTGAAAAAATCTTTTTTTTCCAAAAGGTTTTAAGCGCAACATAATTTCGCCAAAAAGAACAATTTTGTTATTTTCAATTTTATTTCCGCTCATAATTTATAACCCCAGTTTTGCATTTATTTTTTTTCTATTTTGCGGATATTCAAAATAATAATAACCATTTTCGTTCAATAATTTATAAAATTCAACAGTTTTTGAACCTGGCAAAAGTTTTTCACATTCATCTAAAAGTTCCGCCGCTTTTTGTTTTTGTCCATCTTCGTAAAATGACTGCGAAAGAAACAATTTTGCATAATATTTTTCCGCTTCCGTTTTAGAAACTTCTTCCGCATGCAAAAAAGCCTTAAACGCCTTGCCTTTTCCGCCACCACTAATAACTGGCGCATGAAAATACCATTGACCAATATTTATTAAACAAAACACAAAATCAGAATCTGCCTCTAACGCATTATCATAATATTTTTTGATTATAAGCCCTTCGCTCATTGCAGTTTTTAACGATAAATATTGCAAACTGCTACTTAAAATATCGCCAGAAGTAACGTAAAGCCATTTAGAATGTTCTTTTTTCTTATTTGCCTTAAAATAAGCGCGGATTTTTTTATATTGAGTCGTTAAAAACGCTTCCAACGATTTGTCATCTGGATTTTTTTCGTACAAAGCGTTGTATTTTTCCCAAGTTAAAATATTATTTGCAGAAAGTAAAATTTCTTCGCTTAAATTTTCAGAAACATTTTCGCTGTTTGTATATTCACTAAATTTTTCGCAAAGCAAAGCCTTCTCGTCATTAGAAGCGCAAAGTGCAAGTCGCCATCTAAAATTTGTAATTTCTTCCATAAAAGAATTTTCAAATTCTGACATTTGAATGTCTGCAAAAGCAAAAAAAGACGCAAAAAGCAAACACAAAGCAAAAATTTTCTTTTTCATTCAAAAATTATAGCAAATTTTTTTACAAGTATGAAGTAAATTTATAATTCATAATTTTTTGGGCGGTACGGCAACAAGTTGCCGTCGGGTGTTCCAGCCTTCGCCTATCGGCTCATTCCTACGCAAATTATCAAACCAAACTTGTTTCTAGACTTTTACAAAAGAGCTTCCAAATCAAGTTCGGAATGACCATTATTTTGCTTCGGAACTTCGGGCTTCCATACCCTACCGCAGTTCGCATAAAAACTAAACTTTCCGCCTATTATTCGTGCACTTCTACAGAAACTGTTTCAACTCCGCTTGTTTCTAGTGGCGCTTCTGCTTGGCTTACAGGTTCTGTGTCTGTAAATGTTGCTGCACCTTCTGCAAGTTTTACAATTGGGCGCGTTGTTGTTCCATCTGGATTTACAATTACGCCGTCTTCGTTTTCGTCTGGATGTCGCCCAGCCGGAGCATTAGAAAGCAACAATTTTAAGCGGTTCAACTGATTTACTTCCGAAGAACCCGGGTCGTAGTCAATAGCAGAAATATTTGCACCAGGAAAACGTCGTCGCAATTCTTTTATCATTCCTTTTCCAGTTACGTGGTTTGGAAGACAAGCAAACGGCTGAACGCACGCAATACTTGGAGCACCAGAATTAATAAGTTCAACCATTTCGGCAGTTAAGAACCAACCTTCGCCAGTAATATTTCCAAGCTGAACAATATCGTCTACGCCTTTCATTAAATCATAAATAGAACTTGGCGGGTCAAAACGTCGGCTTTCGCGAAGATATTTTTTCATCTTGCTTCTATAAAGTTCCAAGAACCAAACAAGAAGTTTTGCATTTCGTTCTGTTTTTTTAGGGAATGCAAGTTGTTCATGTCGGAAAATTCCTGTACTAAATGAATAGAAGAAAAAGTCCGTTAAATCTGGCATTACACATTCTGCACCTTCGCGTTCAATAGTTTCTACAATATTGTTGTTTGCCGTTGGGTGGAACTTTACAAGAATTTCGCCAACAACGCCAACTCGTGGCTTTTTAATTGGTTTTAGCGGAAGGTTATCAAAATCTTTTACAATATTTTTAAGCATTTTGTGATAACCGTGAATAGAAACCGACTGAACTTGTTTTTCGGCATACGAAGCCCATTTTTCGTACAAAGCATTTGCGCTTCCTGGCACTGCTTCGTAAGGTCGCGTTCTATACAAAACTCGCATTAAAAGGTCGCCAGTTAAAATTGCCATTAAAAGTCTGTGCAATAAGCGTGGAGTTATCTTAAATCCAGGATTTGCTTCAAAACCTTGCGCACTTAACGAAATTACAGGAATGTGTCCCCAACCTGCATCGTTTAATGCGCGACGAATAAATCCAATATAATTTGTAGCGCGACAACCACCGCCGGTTTGCGTAATAATTAGCGAAACGTGGTTCAAATCGTACTTTCCAGATTCCAAAGCGGCAATCATTTGGCCAGCAACCAAAATAGAAGGATAGCAAGCGTCGTTATTTACATATTTAAGTCCAGCTTCTACGGCTTTTGGGTCAACTGCGTCTAAGACAACAAAATTATAGCCTTCTGCTTGGAACGCTTTTTGCAAAATCCTAAAGTGAATTGGCGACATTTGCGGACCAATAATTGTGTGCGTATACTTCATTTCTTTTGTAAACACTTGTCGTTGGTACGCAGAAGAACGCTTTGGTGGCATTTTTCTGTGATGTCGCTGGCGTTCCTTTACTGCCGCAATCAAAGAGCGAATTCTTATTCGAACTGCGCCCAAGTTAGAACCTTCGTCAATCTTAATCAACGTGTACATTCGGTTCTTTGCGCGTAAAATTTCGTCAACTTGGTCGGCAGTAACCGCATCCAAACCGCAACCAAACGAAGTAAGCTGAACAAGTTCCAAATCTGGCATTTCGCTAACAAAAGAAGCAGCGCGGTAAAGTCTATTGTGGTAAACCCACTGATCAATAATTCGCAACGGTCGTTCAATAGAACCAAGATGCGCTACAGAATCTTCTGTAAAAACTGCAAGCCCAAGTCCATTTATCATTTCTGGAATTCCGTGGTTAATTTCTGGATCCAAGTGATAAGGTCGTCCCGCAAGGACAATTCCGTTTCCACCAGCACGAATCATTTGTTCAAGCGCATCTTCGCCTGCTTGTTGGCAATCTTGGCGGAATTTTTCTTGTTCTTTCCAAGCGGCATCTACAGCTTCGTTTATCTTTTTTTCTGTTAATGCAGGAAATTTTGGCAAAAGTTCTTCGCAAAGACGTTCCTTTAAGCGCGGTTTATCGTAAATTGGCAAGAACGGATCCATATAAGTAATAGTCGGATCTTGGCGAAGTTCGTCTACGTTGTTTCGCAAAACTTCTGGATAACTTGTTACGATTGGGCAATTATAGTGATTTCCCGCTCCTGGATCTTCTTGCTTTTCGTAAGGCGCGCAAGGATAAAAAATAAACTTAACGCCACGTTGTAAAAGCGAAACAAGATGTCCGTGACTAATTTTTCCCGGATAGCAAACAGATTCTGATGGAATTGTTTCTATTCCTTTTTCGTAAACTTTTTTAGAAGAACGCTGACTTAAAACAACGCGGAAACCAAGCTTTGTAAAGAACGTAAACCACAAAGGATAGTTTTCGTACATATTTAGAACGCGTGGAATTCCAACGTCGCCCATTGGCGCATCTTCTGGTTTTAGCGGAACGTAGCCAAAAAGTCGTTTATATTTCCATTCAAAAAGATTTGGCATTTTTTCGCCAACGTCGTCAACTTTTGTATTCTTTTTATTAGAAGCGTCAATTACATTTCCTTCTACTTCAAGTCCGCGTTCGCAACGATTTCCTGTAATAAATGTACGAACTTCGCTTCCTGTAGAAAATTTATTTATTGTAAGCAAACAGTTGTTTTGACACTTTCCGCAACGACGAAGTTCCAAATCAACGTGGAATTTTTCCAAATCTTCATAACTTGCAATAGTTGAATGAATTTCGTGCCTTGTTCCAGGCGGATCGTCTGGTTTTGGCGCAGTTAAATCTACCCATTGGTCGTACGCAATTAAAGCAGAACCGTAAGCGCCCATTAAACCTGCAACATCTGGGCGGAAAACTTCTACACCAGCAATTTTTTCAAATGCGCGTAAAATTGCATCATTAAAGAAAGTTCCACCTTGAACAACAACTTTTGTTCCAATATCGCTTGCTTTGCGAAGTTTTATAACTTTGAACAAAGCGTTTTTTATAACTGAATAAGAAAGACCCGCCGCAATATCTGCAACAGAAGCGCCTTCTTTTTGCGCTTGTTTTACTCGGCTGTTCATAAAAACTGTACAGCGCGAACCTAAATCAACAGGTTTTTCTGCCATTAAAGCAATTTTTCCGAACTCTTTTACGTCCATTCCCATTGTATTTGCAAAGTTGTCCAAGAATGAACCGCAACCAGCAGAACAAGCTTCGTTTAATTGAATAGAAGTAATTGCTCCATCTTTCATTCTAAGACATTTCATATCCTGACCGCCAATATCCAAAAGGAATTCTACGCCAGGAACAAAAAAGTCTGCCGCTCTAAAGTGTGCAATAGTTTCTACTTCGCCAGAATCAACGCCAAAAGCCGCTTGGAACAACGCTTCGCCGTAACCTGTAGAAACAGCGCGCGCAATATAAACGTCTTTTGGAAGTTTTTTATAAAGTTCTTTAAGCATTTTTACCGCAAGTTCAACTGGATTTCCCATGTTGTGCGAATAAAAATCCCAAATAATTTCGCCTTTTTGATTTATTAAAACCGCTTTTGTTGTTGTTGAACCAGAATCAAGTCCTAAGAAAACTGGACCGTGAGTGTCTTCCAAATTGCCACGAGCCGCTTTTTCTTGTGCGTGTCGCTTTCTAAATTCTTCTAGTTCGTTTGCATTATTAAAAAGTGGTTCCAAACGTTGAACTTCGCTAAGTTCCGCTCCAACAAGATTTTTAAGCCCAGCGCGAAATTCTTTTACTGTTGGAAAGTGAAAATTTGCTGCGCCGTCGCCGTCAAACTTGCGTTCTGCGCTAAAAGCACAACCTGCCGCAACAAATAACTGCGAATCTTCTGGAACGATTATTTCGTCATCTTTTAATTTTAATGTTTCTATAAAACGTTGTCGCAACTGGTCCAAAAAGTGCAAAGGTCCGCCCAAAAATGCAACGTGTCCGCGAATTGGCTTACCGCAAGCAAGTCCCGAAATTGTTTGCGTTACAACCGCCTGAAAAATGCTGGCAGCAATATCTTCTCGACGCGCGCCTTCATTAATTAATGGTTGAACGTCTGTTTTTGCAAAAACACCACAACGCGCCGCAATAGGATAAATTGTTTGGTAACCGCGCGCAAGTTCGTTTAAGCCAGAAGCGTCTGTTTCTAGCAAAGCGGCCATTTGGTCAATAAATGCGCCAGTTCCGCCCGCGCAAGTTCCGTTCATTCGCTGTTCAACGCCGCCAGTAAAATACGTAATTTTAGCGTCTTCGCCACCAAGTTCAATTACAACATCGGTTTGCGGAATAAGTTTTTTAACTGCTGTAGTAGCGGCAACAACTTCTTGAATAAAAGGAACGTTAAGCCATTGTGAAACAGAAAGTCCGCCAGAACCTGTAACTTTTACAGTTAAAGGTTGGTCTTCGCCAAGAGGAAACTTTGAAACAATTTTGTCAAATGCTTCTGTTACAACAGTAATAATAGTATTGCGAATATCCGCTCGGTGTCGTTGATAGTCGCCATAAATAAGTTTTCCGTCATCATCAAGAACTGCAATTTTTACAGTAGTTGAACCAATATCAATTCCTATCCGAATTGGTAAAACTTCTCCGTTATTATTTTTTGTTGTTTCCATTAACACTTCACCCTAAATAAAAATAAAAAGCAATATAATAGAATATAACCACGAAAATACAAATTTGCAATCAGTTTAAAATAATTAGTTTTTATTTTAATTTTTAGAAAGTTTTGTCATTGTCGGACTTGATCCGTCAATCTCCTATAGAATAGATTCCCGCGTCAAGCGCGGGAATGACATTCTTTAGAATGGATTATCAGGTCAAACATCCGACAATAGCACTAAATGTTTATTCTTCAAACTTTACTTCTGTTCCTACCGAAACTACATTTAAATCTTTTATTTCTTCGGAAATGTCGGTTGCGTTTGGTTCAAAATAAACTATTTCGTCTTTTTTGTAGACTTTTCCGCTAACTTTTTTACCATTTAACATAACGAACGCTTCTTTTTCGCCTTTTTTTAGTTGCGAATCTACGTCGTTTGTAACAAAAAGTCTAAGCTTATCTTGAAAAGTTTGCAAAACTATACATTTTTTGCCTTCTTTAGAAATTAGCGAAAGAACAGCGTCTTGCATAATTATGCGCTCGTTTTTTTCTGCGTTATAACTGTCGGAAAGCGAATTTACGCTTTCTACAGCAGTTTCTACAATATTATTTGTAGCGTCAACAACAAGTTTGTTTCCAGTTTTTACGTATTCTGGAATAGAATATTTTTGCGGAATATCTTTTACAGTTTTGTAAAGATAGTCGTAACTTTCGTATTCAGATTGCGAACGGCGCAAAACATTTCGCAGTTTTTCGTCAGAAACTTTATCTGCTTTATCTGTATATTTTGAAATAACAAAATCCGCGTTTTTTAAATATTTAGAATCTGCAATTATAGATTTTGCGTTTTTATCGTTTAGTTGCGGATCTAGCCCCGCAATTTCATCTTGATATTTTTTAGAAAGAGTTTCGATTGCTTCTTTTTTTTCTTCCTGAGTTTTTTCGCGAACTTCAGAAAGTTCTTTGTTCAAATCTAAAATTCTTTGTTCATAATCGCGAATTATGCGCTCACGTTCAAGACTTGCCAAAATATCTTTTTCGTCTTTTTCTTCGCTTTGATTTTTATTTGCAACTTCTTGTTTTTCGTAATTTTCCAAACGAATTTTTAAGTTTTCAGATTCTTTTTCTGCATCTTGAATTTTTTTATCCATTTCTAAATGGATTTCTTCTACTTTTTTCTTATTTTCAGATTTTGCTGCATTTTTTCTAGACTTTACATCTTTTTGGTCGTCAATATTCATAGAATCTATTACAAAAAGATTAAAATCGTACTGCTTTTTTGCTTCCGCAAGTTTTTCTTCCAAAGATTTTTTTAAAGATTCAATATTGCGCAAAGAATTTTCGTACATAACAGTTGTTCGCGTAACTTCGTCCGCTAAATCTTCGGCATTAACTTCTTCTAAAAGTCCGTCGCTTAAATCTACAGAAATTTTATCTTTGCTAATAAAAAAATATGTTCCATAAATAAAGGCTGCAACTAAAATTGTACAAAAAACAAGAACAAGCGGAATTAGCGGCGACCGATTTTTTTTAGTTTTTGCAAATTCGGTTTCTAAATCGTATGGATTTTCTTTTGACTTTGATTTTAATTGATTCAATTCTTTTTTTAAGAAAAGAACCGCAGACGCTTTTGTTTCACTTTTTTCACTTTCTTTTTTATTGTTACTTTTTTCTTGCAATTCGGCTTGTTGTTTTTCTTCGCGGATTTTTGCAAGTTCAATTTCTTGAGTATCTGTATTTTCAGGAATTTCTATTTTATTTTCTATTTTGTTGTCATTGCCCATATTCCACTCCAGTTTTCAGGCGCATTTTTTAAGCCCATTCTATGAATAAAAACTTCTGCAACTTTACTATAAGGACTTTCTAATTTTTCCATTGATTTTTTAAATTCCTTAAATTGTCTTCGCGCAGAAATCCAATCGCCAGAATAATAATCTTTTAAGGCAGAAGAAAATTTTTCAAATTCAGCGTGAACTTCTTCTGATTCAACATTTGTATCAAAAGGAAAATAAATTTTACTTCCTTCTGTTTTCCCTTTTACTTGAACTGTGTCAATTTCTATAAAATCATATTGATTGCTTGATTTTTCCACTTCTTTTTTAATGTATTCAGAAACAAGAATTGGAAGAAAATAAATTCGAGTAAGTCCTTCTATTCTGCTTGCAGAATTTACGTTATCGCCAATTACAGTGTTTGCCATGTGTTCTTCTGAACCAATATTTCCGTAAAAAACTTTTCCGCCATCAAGTCCAACGCCAATATCTACAAGACACGCTTTATAAACTCGTTCTTCTGCTAAAGTAAGACTTCGCTTTTTTTCTATTTCTTCGCGCCTAGCAACAATTTCGTTACGCAATTCTGCTGTGCATTTTGTCATTTCCCAAGCGGCAGTTAGCGCAGAAAGCGATTTTTTTGTTTTTGATTCAAGTCCGTAAATTCCTAAAATTGCATCGCCAATAATAGAACCAATTATTCCGTTGTTTTTATGAACAAGATGAATAACTCTGTCGTAATGAACGTTTAGCAAATCAATAATTTCGTTTCCTAAAATTTCTGTTCTGTACGTAAAACTTTTTATGTCGCTAAACATAATTGTTAGTTCTTTTTGTTTTCCTTCTAGCGTAATTTCTTGCTTTGCGTACGCTTGTTCAACAATGTCACGCGGAACATATTTTCTGAACGTAGAAAGAAGATTATTTACAGACGCAGAAAGCGAATTAAAACTTGCAGCAAAATACGTAACGTCGTCATTTGGAGCTTTAGAAATGTCTATTTCCGACATTTTTTGTTCTTGTTGCATATCGTAAATTTGGCGACTAAAATTTCCTACATTTTTTAATATCTTATTAAATAGCGAAAGTCCAACCCAAATAAAAATGAACATTATTACAAGCGCAACGCCAGACAAAATTGCAAAGTTTATGTAAGTTGTTTTTTGTGTGTCACGAACTAAATCTGAACGCAAAAAATATAAATTCCAATCTTTTTGATATTTGTAAACGCCTCTGTATTCACCTTGCGGGGAAGTAAACGAAATTAGTCCGCTATTATTCCCAACTACAAGTTGGTCGTTTATTTTATGCAACGCTTCTTCGTCTGGAAAAGTTTTCCATTCTACTGCGTATTGTTCAGAATCTTTTAGTTTTCCGCTTACAATGTAAAGAATGTTTCCGTCTGTATCGAACGCGCAAGAAACACTTTTTTCAAAAGTAAATCCGTTATCTGCAACTTTTTTTATTACATTTATGGAAGCATCTTTGTCGCCAGAATATTTAAAAACTTGATATTGATTTGTTGCTGCTGTAAAAACTTGCTTTAAATTATCTGCTAAAATTGTGCTAGAAAGTTCAGAAACTATATGTTGCGAAAGCATAGAAGAAATAATATTAGAAGCAAATGTAGAAAGTAGCATAAGAACTATAAAAACCGCTAAGATTTTTATTGAAATTGGAACAACTTTTGTTTTACCAACACGAACAGTCTTGTTTTTTCTTTGATTCATAACAAAATTATAGTTTTATTGAACAAAAACTACAACTTAGATAAGATAAAGAAATTGCAAAAAAATATAGATTTTGAGAAA
>CAZJOU010000057.1:0-4660 GCA_964547685.1 uncultured Treponema sp.
TATTTAATCTCTTTTTGAAAATAATTTAAATTGATTTTAACCAAAACTGTGATAAACTAGAGAAGGTGTTTCTATGAAGAAAATGTTTTCTATAATTGCAGCTAAAAAATCAAATTTAAAATCTCTTCTTTCTTCTAAAGAATTTGAAGAGATTTTTGAAATAAATTACGCAGAAAATTTAAGCGAAATTCTTTCGTTAATAAATAAAGCAATTCCAAATCTTGTTCTTTTAAGCGATGACTTTCTTTTTGAAAATGCGCAAAATTGCATTGAACAAATTCAAGAAAAAGCAATGTTACTAAATGCGCAAAACGACAAAATAAGTTTAGCACTTCCGGTTGTTGGAATTCTAAAAAAAGATGCAGACTTTAATGTTCAAAAAGAATTTTATAAGCGCGGTTCAACAGAATGTTTTTCCGAAACTTTGCCACCAGAACAACTTGCAGAAATTTTAGTTCACCTTATAAATACAATTCAAGTAAATCAAACGCAAATTACAAATCTTAGCGAAATGCAAAAGGAAACTATAAAAGAGCTTATTCAGTTAGACAAAAAAACTGGAGTTTACAACAAAGCAACTTTTATAAAAAAAACGCAAAAACTTTTAAAAGAAAATCCAACTAAAAAATATTTCTTAGTTTTAATGAATCTTGACCGATTTAAAGTTTTTAATGACCTTTTTGGTTATGCCGCTGGCGATGAAATTCTAGAAAAAATTGGAACGAATCTTAAAAATTCAATTTCTAAAAATTCGACTTTTGGGCACATTTACGCAGACCATTTTGTTGTTTGCATTCAAGAAATTTCTACAGAAAAACTAAACGAAACTTTTAATAAAATAGAAACTTTTGTAAAAACGCTTCATCCAAAATTTGAATTTATGAGTCGTTACGGAATTTATAAAATTCAAAATATTTCGGAAGATATTGCTCTTGCATTGGACCGTGCGGAACTTGCTCTTTCTTCTATAAAGAATGATTACACAAAACGTTACGCTTTTTACGACGATTCTATGATTAAAAATCTTAAAGATGAGCAAGAATTAATTACAGATATGATTGACGGCTTGGATAAAGACGAATTTACAATTTATCTTCAGCCGCAATACGATTACTCAACAGAATCGCTTGTTGGCGCAGAAGCTCTTGTTCGTTGGCAACATCCAACAAAAGGATTAATTTCGCCTGCGCTTTTCGTTCCAGTTTTTGAACGTAACGGTTTTATTACTCAACTTGATTTTAGAATTTGGGAAAAAACTTGCAAACTTTTAGACAAATGGAACAAAGAAGGTTTAAATCCCGTTCCTGTTTCTGTAAATATTTCACGTCGCGACATTTACAACCAAGATCTTGTAAAAATTTTTAATGGTTTGCTAAAAAAATACAATCTTACTCCAGATTTGCTTCGCCTAGAAATTACAGAATCCGCTTATATGGACAATCCAAGTCAGTTAATTCAAGTTGTAGAAGACCTTAGAAACGCTGGTTTTTGCGTAGAAATGGACGATTTTGGAAGTGGCTATTCTTCTTTGAACACATTAAAAGAAGTTCCTGTTGATATTTTAAAACTTGATATGAAGTTTATTGCTTCTGACACAGAAGATTTAAAAGATGGAAAAAATAATTCTAAAGGTGGAAACATTTTAAGTTCCGTTGTGCGAATGGCAAATTGGCTGGATTTACCAATTATTGCAGAAGGAATTGAATCTAAAGAGCAAGCAGATTACTTAAAAAGCATTGGTTGTTTTAATATGCAAGGTTATTATTTTGCAAAGCCTTTACCAATAGAAAAATATGAAGAATTGCTTTCTAACTTAAAACCTTTTTCGCCAGAAGAAAAAACTGCGCTTGCAAATACAGACGCAACAAAATTTTTTGACATTACAACACAAGCAACACTTTTGTTTAACAACTTTGTTGGTGGCGCAGCCATTGTAGAATGGTCTGGCGACCGACTAGAAGCATTACGAATGAACGATCAGTTCTTTGACGAATTAGGCACAAATCGCCAAGATTTTGAAAAATACAAAAAAAATATTCTACAAACTGTAGAAGAAAAAAGTCAAAAAGTTTTTCTTTCTACAATTTCGGAACTTACAAAGCGCAAAAAAACTGGATTTTGCGAAATTCAATTAAAGCCGTTTTACAATGGAACGCATCCGTTTTGGATTAGAGTAAATTTGCGACATTTAGGAAAAACTGCAACAAGCGACATTTACTATATGGCAATTCAAAACATTGATTTTAGAATGCAACTTTTGCAAGTAAACACAAATCTTTCTGAACAACTTGCAAATCTTATGGAAAATATTCCGTGTGGAATTCTTTTAATTTCTTTTGAAAAAGATGCAAAAATTTCGTATTCAAACGGAATGTTAGCAAAAATTCTTGGTTACAAACAATTTGAACTTAGAAAAATTATTGCAGAAAATCCATTTGCAATCTTTTTACAAGAAGAGCAAGAAACTATAAAGCAAATTATTTCTAACTCTGCAAAAACTGAACAAAAATCGTTTGTAAAAAAAATAGAATTAAAATGCAAAGATGGTTCAAAAAAGAAAATTCAACTTTGCGGAAATGTTTTTGAACAATCCGATGGAAAGCACATTGCAACGCTTTTATTTATAGACATTCACAATCAAGAAATTTCTGCATAAATTTGTCTTAAAACGGTGCGGGACAATTAAATTCTATTTTTTTTCCTGTTCGCGGATGCAAAAAACTTAAATATTCTGAATGAAGCATAAGCCTTTCGCCCTTTTCGCATTTTCCGTAAAGTGTGTCGCCAATAATTGGAACGCCAAAACCGTGCGAATCTGCGGCGGCAAGGCGAAGTTGGTGCGTTCTTCCTGTGTGCGGAATAAACAAAATTCGTGTGCAAAGCCTAGAAGAACCGTTTGGCGCAATGTAAGTTTCTTCGCCAAGCACATTCCATTCGGTAATTGCGTTTTTTCCGTAAATTTCGTCCCAAATTTGGTGTGGGCGATTTTCTAAATCAACTCTAAAAAAAAGTTCCATTTGCCCATGATTTGCAAATTTTTTTGGCAATTTGCCATCTAGCAAAGCAACATAGCGTTTTTGCACTTTTTTTTCTTCAAATTGTTTGTTTAAGTTTTTATGCGCATTTTCGTTTAGCGCAAGAACTAAAAGTCCGCTAGTTTCCATATCTAATCTGTGAACACTTGGCTGATTTATGCAATTTGGGAAAAGTTTTTTTAAGCGATTTACAATGCAATCTTGTTTTTCTGGTCCGCGTCCGGGAACGCTTAAAACGCCACTTTGCTTATTTACAACAACAATGTCTTGGTCGCGATACAAAATATTTAGTCGCAATATTTCTGGTAAAATTAATGCGCAACGTTCGTCGCAAGGAGCGTAAAGTTTTCCGCTAATTTTTGTTGCATTCGACGTACCAAAAAAAACTTCCGCCATACTTAAAATAGTAAATTGATTTTTAAAAGCAAAGTTTAAAAGTTTTGGAGCGCAGCAGTCGCCAGTTCCGGTTGGCGGAAGATTGCTTCGCTGCGCTCGCAATGACGATGGTTGCGCTCGCAATGACAACGTACTTTGGGGCGGAATAGCGAAATCCATTAAATTACGCTCTTTTCCGTCTGCGCAAAAAAATGAATAGAGCGAAAAAACGTTTTTTTGCGATTCGTTGCAAAGTTCTAGTCTTTTTTTTACAAGTTCCGCTTCTTTTTGCGTTTGATTTTCAAACTTTCCGTCTGGTCGCTTTCGGCTGGCTTTTAATTGATTAATTTCTTTTGTTAGCAAATGAATTTCTAAATCATTTTTTTTAAGAGCCGCTTCTATTTCGCTTGCAGAAACAATTGGGCTAACAAAAGTTCCCAAATCAAATTTTTCCGTTCCTAAAAGACATTTTGAAATTCCACTTACTGTGTTTAAAATAACTTTATTTCCGTTTGCATCGTTACAAACAGCCGCGCCAATCATTATTCCCTGATTTTTGCGTTCTTCGCTAATTTTTCCAAGTTGTTTTAGTTCAACATTGCCATTTTTTATTTCTTCTATAATTTTTTGGCAAATTTTATATGCATCTTCTTCTGGAAACGGAGGAAACATAAATAAAACCTACAATCCGCGAATTTCTACAGTTCCATCTTCTTTTGCAATAAAAGCAATCGGCTTGTTTTTTGTAAAAAATCCAACTTCAACAACACCA
Organism: uncultured Treponema sp.; assembly: GCA_964547685.1. Classification (GTDB taxonomy): domain Bacteria; phylum Spirochaetota; class Spirochaetia; order Treponematales; family Treponemataceae; genus Treponema_D. Next base: position 4,183 of record CAZJOU010000057.1, read on the forward strand.
GTAATGTCGTCAATTAAATCTTCCATTTTTTTTGGATCAATCGGATTTTGCCACAAGCAATCTACAATTTGATTTCCGTTATCTGTAATAACAGGTCCGCATTTACGAACGCCCTCGCGCAGAACCACATTTGCACCAAGTTTTTCCAACGCTTTTTTTACCGGAATATACGCTTCTGGCACAATTTCTACAGGAAGAGCAAATTTTGTTCCCATAGTTTTTACCGCTTTAGAAGAATCTGCAACAATTACAAATTTTTTTGAGTTGTAAGCAATAATTTTTTCGCGCAGAAGTGCCGCGCCACCACCTTTTATGCAATTATTTTCTGTGTCAATTTCGTCTGCACCATCAATTGCTAAATCAAGTTCGCCATCAATAGTTCTGTCCCGAAAAGAAAAAACTGGAATATTCCAATCAATACAAGCATTTTCTGTTTGAAACGAAGTTGGAACCGCTTTAATATTTTTTAAAGTTCCGT
>CAZJOU010000057.1:4760-10803 GCA_964547685.1 uncultured Treponema sp.
CAACCAGCAGCGCGCGCAACTTTCATTATTGGCGTAACGGCTGGGTCGTAAACAATATCAAAAAGTTTTTCGTTGCCCTTAAATTGATAAAACCAAAGCGGATTATTTTCTTTATTTGGCTCTTCTTCAGAATTCATTCCAACTTTTGTAGTTTGAATTATAATATCTGAATAGCGATCCAAAATTGAAAGACTTTCTGGGTCTAGCGGCGCATATTCAAAACCAAAATCGTCGGCAATTTGTTTCGCTTTTTGAATAGTTCTATTAAAAACGCAAGCTTTGCCGCCCATTTGTTTTATTGCAAACGCAATGGCGCGACTTGCTCCGCCAGCACCAATGATTGCAACTTTTCTGTGATGCAATTTTTTTACGCCCAAAAATTCTTCCAATGCACGCTGAAAACCAACTGCATCTGTATTATGGCCAACCCACTGACTAAAATCTTTTACTAAAGTGTTGCACGCGCCAATTTCGCTAACTTCAACGCCAATTTCGTCTGCAAGTTCCATTGCATCGTGTTTGTACGGAACTGTAACCGCAAGTCCTTTTATTCCAAGTTCCTTTGCAAATTCCAAAGATTCTGTCATAGAAGTAGACGCAAGCGGAATAAAAACGTTATTTAACTTATGGATTTGGTAGCCTTCGTTATGAATTAGCGGACTAGACGTAACTTTTAGCGGAAAACCTGTTACAGCAAAAAAATTCGTATGCTCATCAATTTCCCTAAATCTATACATTTCGTTTAAGGTAATTGGATCTATGTGCCCAATTCCAGATGTATTTTTTTGCGTTTCTAGCGGCGATGTAAAAGTAAGATACGAATTTAGTTTAGATGCAAGAATTCTAGAAGGAACTCCAAGATTTCCCATTGCAACAAAAATGTGCGGAAATTCTGTAATTCCTGCCGCTTCTTTAAAAAGGTCAGTTACATCGCTTAAAGTTTTTGGCATAAACGCAATTTTTGGAATTTCAAACTGCGTTCTTCGCATTTTTAAGCAACGTTCTCGCAAATTTTTAACAGGTCCGTCAAATTTATGGTAACTTCGTATAATTTTTATACCAAATGCTTGCGCAGAATCCATTAAACCAGGAACATTAAAATCTTCTTCAAAATCAACATAAGCAAAATTTTTAGTTGGATTCTGATTTGCATAAGCAAGTGCGCGACCAAATAAAGCAGTTCTAGAAAATTCTCCGCTATTATATAAACCGCCATCTTCTACGCGCCTAATTGTAAGAATGCAAGGAACATTTATCATAGAAGGAAAATCGCGCACATTTAATTGCTCTTCTTCGTTAAGATGGTCAACTCGCAACTCAACAACATCAATATGCTGAATATATTTTTTTACAAGTTCAGCGTTTTCTTTTAATGTTTTTCCTGTTAGCGTAAGACAAACAAGCGGTTTATTCATTTTTTTGCTCCACTTATCTTACAGTAATCTTTTTTTGCTCTTTATCTACAACATAAAGCGTTAAAACTGTATTTTGCGGAACAGCATACGGAATCGTAAGATTTGCGCCCGTGTGCAAAAAGTTTACAAGCGTGTAAGTATTTCCGTCTTCTGTTGTAGCGTCCAAGCGCATAGAAACTGGATAAGGATAATCTGTTAGTTCTGCGCTAAATATTCCATAAACATTTCCTTCGTATTCGCCAGAAGGCAAAGCCATTTCTACAGTCATTCGCGAATAATTAGGAATAAATTCACTTTCAAATTCTTCTTCGGCAACAACCGTGCCTGCTTTTTCGCCACTTTGCGCAATATGCGAACTAAAGTCAAAAATAACTCTGCTTCTTGCAATTGTAGCAAGCATATCGCTTACAGACATTCCAATAAGATATGGAACTTTTGTATTTTCGTAAGTTGCGCCACGACTAACAACCAAATGCAACGTTACAGGTTCAGAAATATTCGTTCCTTCTGGAACATCTTGTTCAAGAATTGTTCCCGCTGGCGAGGTATCTGGTTTATATTCTGGTTCTGCCAAAACAATTAAAGGTTGCGTTTGACCAGCAAATAAAGTTTGCAAATCCATTTTTAACTGATCATAATTTTTGCCAACATAATTTTCTACCTGATCTACAATAACTCCGCGACTAACAACTAGCGAAACTCGGCTGTAACCTTTTACAATTGAACCCGCATTTGGACTTTGATCCAAAATTGTTCCTTTATCACCCGGATTTTCTGAATATCGCAACGTAATTTTTGGATAAAGTTCTTTCTTCTGCATTTCAATTAATGCTTCCGTAAGTTCTTTTCCGCAAACATCTGGAACCATAACTTCTTCTGGACCTTTTACGCGAACAAAGAAAATAACGCAACCAAAAAAGAACATTACTAAAACCGCTACAATAACAGTTATAATTAAAGATTTTCCATTTGCTTGCAAACTTTCAAAATAATTATTTACACTAAGCCTAGAAGGTCTAAAATTTTTTACTTTTTTTCCAGTTTTTACAACTTTTTCGCCTGCAGATTTTCCCGCAGTTTTAATTTTATCAAAAAATTCTTCCTTATCCATTTTTTTATTTTACCATTTTAAGATTATATTTTAAAGAGTTTAGAATAAGGGGGAAAAGCCTTTCCTACGCAACCTAACGGTTGCTACCAAGTTTGCAAGCAGACTTGCACGGATATATTTTTCGTTCGACTTTCTGAAAGAAAGTCGGTAGTTCGCGTAAGCGAACGTACTACCCCTTTCGCCTAAGGGCTACGCCCTTAAAATCCCAAATTTTTTCCTATAAAATCCTTTGCACCATTCATAAAATCTTTATAATTCATTGCATTTTTTCCTTGTCGTTGCAATTTTGTAACAACAAAAAATCCATCTTTACATTTTATAAAAATACCTTTTTGCTTTAAAAAAGTAACAACAGTTCCTGGTTTCGCTGTTAAAACTACACCAAAAGTTTTTGCTTCTTCATTGCTAAGCGGAATTCCAGAAATAATTTTTAACTGAACGCCATTTTCTAACGTCCAAGCGGTTGGTTCTGGATTATAAGCGCGAACAATGCAATCTATTTTTTTTGCAGAATCGTTCCAATTAATTTTTGCATCTTCTTTTTTTATAAAAGTTGTATAACTTGCTTTGCCAGTTTGAACAGTTCCTTCGCTAATTTTTCCATTTTTAGAAACTTCGCCAAGAATTTCAGAAAGCATATTTGCACCCGAAATTGCTGCATCGCTTAGCAAAGTTCCAGCAGTTTCTGTTCCGTTCAATTTTACAATTTTTTGTGCAAGAATATTTCCTTCGTCAATCTTTAAATTCATTTTTTGAACTGTAAACGCAGTTTCTTTGTCTCCATTTAAAATTGCCGCATTTATAGGAGTTGGTCCGCGATATTTTGGCAAAGCCGAAGGATGTAAATTTAGAACTCCGAATTTAAAAAGTTCCATAAATTTTGGACCAAGAATATGTCCGTAAGCAAAAACAACTAAAATATCTGCATTAATTTTTTTTACATCTTCGCGCGCAACAGAATCTAAATGTTCTGGCGAAAAAACTGGAATTTCAAATTCTTTTGCAACTTGTCCTACAAAAGTAGGAACTAATTCCTTGTGTCGCCCTTTTGCGCTTGGCGGATTTGTAAGTACACCAACAATTTGGTAATCAAAAGAGTTTTCTTTTTCTTTTAATAGTCGTAAAGTTTGTGCAGAAGCTTCCGGACTTCCAGCGTATAAAACTCGTAACATTAACGCTCCATAGTTTTGTCATTACGAAATTGCTTTGCTCGCAATGACGTTTTGTTATTTTCCCTTTGCAGCTTTTTTTGTAGCAATTTTTCGTTCTTTTGCTTCGCGTTCAAGTCGCTTTTTTTCTGCTCTTTCCGCTCTTTTCTTAAACTGCTCTGTAGTTCTTTTTGCAAACTCCGGGTCGCCTCGGTCAATAAAAAGGTAACCGTCCAAATGGTCATTTTCGTGCTGAATAATACGCGCTAAAAGTCCATCTGCTTTTAGGGTAAATGGCCGACCTTTTTCGTTAAACGCTTGAACAGTTACTTTAGAAGGTCTTTTTATATTTTCGTAAACTCCCGGAATGCTAAGACAACCTTCTTCGTAATCACAAAGATCCGAACTTGTGCTAATAATTTGCGGATTAATAAAAACTCTGCGAACATCGTCGTCGGCAATAGCAACAAAAACTCGTTTGCTAATTCCCGCTTGTGGTCCCGCAAGCCCAACGCCATCTGCTTGAATCATTGCTTCAAACATTTCGTCTATAAAAGCACGAAATTCATCGTTTATTTCTTCTGGTTTTACAGGTTCTGCAACTTTTCTTAATATTTCTTCGCCTAACTTTGTAATTCTCATTTTATTTCCTACTTATTTTTCTAACCTAATTCTTGCTGCATGCGCATGTGCGGCAAGACCTTCTGCATCTCCTAAAAAGCCAGCTGCCTTTGCGCTTTTTACCATTCCTTCTGAACCGGCTTTTGCTCGCAAAGTTGTAACTGTTTTTAAGAAAACGCGAACACTTAATCCGCCTGTAAAACGAGCAGAACCACTAGTTGGCAAGGTATGATTAAGTCCAGCCGCATAGTCGCCAAATACTTCCGCTGCGTAATGCCCAATAAAAAGCGAACCATAATTATGCACAAGATTTTGAATTTCATCTCGTTTTGTTCCGCTATCCATTGCAAGTTCAAGATGTTCTGGTGCTTTTAAGTTTGCAAGTTCCGCCGCTTGTTCAAGATTTTCGCAAACAATAATTCTTCCGCAATTATCAATACTTTGACGAGCAATAGGTTTTGTTGGAAGAAGTTCTATTTGCTTTTCTATTTCGGCACTTACTTTTTTAGCAAGTTCTTCGCTATTTGTTGCAAGAACTGGCTGAGCAACAATATCGTGTTCAGCTTGTGCTAAAAGATCCGCAGCAACCCACTCTGGATTTGCAGAATCGTCTGCTATAATAAAAACTTCTGTTGGACCAGCAACCATATCAATTCCAACTTTGCCGTAAACTTCCTTTTTTGCGCTAGCAACAAATTTATTTCCTGGTCCAACAATTACATCAACTGCTGGAATTGATTCCGTTCCATACGCCATTGCCGCTATTGCCTGAGAACCGCCACAAGAATAACATTTTTTTACTCCGCAAATATAAGCGGCTGCCATAATATTTTCATCTGCGTAAGGTTTTCCACCAACAAATGGTTTTCCTGGAACGCCCAAACCTTGTTTTTCTGCTTCTTTTTTGTCATCAGGATGAACTCGTGGCGGAGTACACAAAACAATTTCATTTACACAAGCCGCAACAGCAGGAGTTACCGTCATTACAACTGTAGAAACAAGCGGAAATCTTCCAGCTGGAACATAAACACCCGCTCTTTCTACTGGAATTGTTTTTTGCCCAGTATACATTCCTGGCGTAAGTTCTATTTCAAAGTCATTAAATGATTTTTTTTGTTTTAACGCAAATTTTAACGCTAATTCATGCGAATAACAAATTGCATTATATGTATCTGGATGTTCTTTTTTTAATTTTTCTGCAGCAGCTTTTAATTCATTTTCTTCTATTAAAAAAGACGAAGGTGAAGCAACATCAAATTTTTGGCTATATTTTTTTAATGCTTCGTCTCCGTTTTTGGCAACATCTTCTATTACAGAATGAACAGTTTCGTCTGTTGAACCAAAAGTTCTTCCTTCAAACCATTCTCCTTCTATTTCATTTGCCTTTAAAATTTTTATCATTCTAAAATCCTTTTTTACTAAATAACAAATGCGTTATTGTTGCGCAACTTCTAAACCGAACCAAAACTACTTTTCTTTATGTCGCCTATCAAGTTCATCATAAACGTCTTGCCAAGAAACTCCTTCTTTATACATAAGAACGCTTACAAAATACAAAAGGTCAGCCGCTTCCCAAGTAACTTCGTCTTTTCCGTCTGCTTCACAAAGTTCTTCCGCTTCTTCTTCAACTTTTTCGCGAACTCGTTTATTATCCAACGTTGCTGTGTACGAACCCGGACGCGGATTTGCAAAACGTTCTTCAATTGTTCCGTAAAGACGTTCCAATGTTGACTTTTCGTCTGGCTCGG
>CAZJOU010000058.1:0-10798 GCA_964547685.1 uncultured Treponema sp.
TCATACACTTGCACTCCTTAACGCCGTAATCTTACGGCATTGATTTTCACTTAATCCGCTTGTTGCTTTTTCCTTCAACATAGTTTTATCATAATTTTCAATTTCTTTAGTTAATTCATCAATTAATAATTGATAATAATCAGTGTAATCTTCATATTCATAACTAAATTTGTTAATGACGGCACTAGCCCTCATTAATCCATTACCTAAACTCGAAGAAAAACTACGCCATAAAAACCATGCTCTCTTACTCTCTAAAGGTTCTGTGCATTTTTCTAGGTACTTAGTATATTGGGCTTTAGTTATATCTGTTATTTCGCCCCCCCCAGATTGTCAAATTTTTCTGTCATCACTTTTGTTGTGGCGCAGCCCATAAACACAAAGATAAAACTTACAAAATAAATAATTTTTTTCATAATTTTGCTCCTATATTGCTTTATTTTTTTTTATTATTGAATTTAATTAGCGCCATTCGGCGCTAATTTCCTTCAGCTTCTTCCAAAGTCATCATCTTTTGATTTTTGCTTTTGTTTTATTTGATTTAATTGTTTTGTTAATTTCTCAACCTCTTTTTCTAGCATCATGTTTTCCGCTTTGAGTTTTACGACTTCGCTAAATAATTGCTTCGTTCCGTTTTCAGTTTGTAACTGAACGCTTTGAGTTGTTGACTTATTCTGAGTTTGTGGTATGCTGATACTTAGTGGACTGCCATGTTTACTCATGGGGTCTGCAGCAACTTGGGAACTGTCGTGCGCAGTTCCCTTACTTTTTTTTGATTGCTCATAATTAGTTTTTTCGATTTTATTTACAATTCCATCTTTTGAAACTTTATACAGATTTGTTTTTCCTGTTTTCTCGAAATTTAGAAAAACATATCCTTGAAAATTATTTTCCAGTTCTTTTTCTTGATTAGATTTTTTTTGCCCATCTATTTCTCGGTGAATATTCTTTATTGCTTTTTCTTCGCTTATGTCATTTACAAAAGAGATAAATACATTGTCCGCTTGCAATCGAGATGATTTGTAAGAACTTTGACCTGCACGGTCTCCTGTGGAAACGACACTTTTCATTTCAAGAAAATCGCCTTTTGTTATTGAATCAGCTGATTTCTGGTAGCAGTTCATGCTGTCGCGTGCATACGCATAAGGTAAAAGATAAACTTCGTAGCCCAAGTCGCTTAAACGAGATAATGCTACTGTTTCTTTTGCGAGAGTTTCACTTGTGTCGTACAGAAGTTTTGATTTTGAAATCCAGCAATTTTTGTACTTTATGTACGGTTCTTCAGTTAGAAGTTCTTTTATTAGTGTTGTTTTTTCAGAATCAGATAAATCTCGATACTTTTTTGTCGTGTATTTTTTTAGTAAGTTTATATTTATATTTTCATGTGGCATATCTATAATTTCTGCGAGTTCTTCTTCCGAAAGGTTTGCTTTATTTCCTAGTAGAGAAACTCGTGTTGTTTTTGTTTCGTTTGAATCTTCCATTTTTTAATTCCTTTCTGTTTATTTTAATTAGCAACATTTTGCGCTAATTGTTTTAACTTCTTCAAAATCATCATCTTTTGATTTTTAATGCTTGTTCAAATTCTTCTTTTTTAAGGTATTCATTTATATTTTCAAAATAATCTTTTAAAATAAAATTAATATACAGTTTTTTGTCATAATTTTGACTTCCTCGATTATCAGAGACTAGAATTCTTCCATTCTTTTCTGAAACTTCTAAATTTATATCAAAAATTTTTTTTAAAAGATTTATTGCTTCAAAATTTAATATCAGACTATTATTTTTTGTTAAAAGAAAGCCTGTAAAATTTAATTTTATAAATTTGTTTTTTTTAACTTGAAACGTTGATATTGCTGTTAAAACTTCATCTATTAATCTGATATAAAATTCATCTTCGTTTTCTTTTTTGTTTACTAAATTTTCAAAAGTAAGTGATTTTTTCATAGCTTCTCCATTTATACTATTTGACATAGTAACACAAATTGCCTTTTTTTTCAATTTTTTCTTATTCATATATGTTTTTTCCTAATAGAATTTTTTGACAGTAAATCTGTGATTTTACAAAAAAGTCTATTTTGTTTCGTATGATATAATAACAATTTTGTTCTACTTTAAAATTATAGAATATTTTATTTTTTATAATATTTTTTATTTCTATTGGGTATTCGATTTTTTGCATTAAAAAAAATATATTATTTTTATTGTTTGGGTAAAAACTATTTTCTTTTTCTAATATTTTATAAATTGTGTATAAATTTTTTTTAATAATTTCTGGATTATATTTTATATATAAAATTAAACAAGTAAGACGATAACAACTTGTTTCATACCAAAAATTAGTAGGATATACTTGATCGTATGTTATATTTTTTGTTAATATAAATGCTTTTGAAATTGAATTTACTATTTTTATTGTGTTTTTTGGATTTGAGTTTTTAATATTTTCAAATGGATTTAGCAAAATATTATATTCTGAGAGTAATTTTTCGTTTTTAATTATTTTTCCAGTTGTCGCTAAATTGTTATAAACTTTTATAGCATTTTCTATTTTTTTATGAATCGGAATATTGTTCATTTTATTTTCCTTATTATTTTACTTCTTTTTGAATAAGCAAAGGATTTAAGCACCACGACCGTACTAAATCTCTGGAAAGATTAAATTCTTTCGCAAGTTTTTTATACCCATATTTTCCTTTTTTGTATTTTTCTACAACTTTCATTTTTAGTTCTAAACTATAAGTTTCTGGTTTTCGGTCTGTTTGTAGATTTTCTATTTCTCTTTTTAAGAAAGCTATATTTTTAGAAAATTTTTCAGATGCAGCCTTAAAACCTTCTACATAGCCATATTGAAAGAATTCTTCTGAAGAACATTTTTTATCAGATTCTTTTAAAATCTCTTTACATCTTATTTTTGCAAATTCTGTTATTGTCTGCATTTTATTTCTCCTCGTTTGTATATATATCTACACTTCTTTTTATGCTGTAAATTTTTTTTACAACAATATTTTCAAACAATACCGTTTTTTCTTCTTTTTCAAAATTTTTTAAATTTTCTATTTTTAGAATTTTAAGCATTTTTTTATCAGCCGAAAAATTTATTGTATTATCTTCATTTGTTGAATAACTATCGACATAATAAACAATTCCATTTGTGTCAGTTATCTTGTATTCTTTACTTTTTAAGTATTCTACGTTCGGAATTTTACTTACAATAAAAATTGCGCTAAAAAGCCATATTACAAGAAAAAAAAGTTTAAGAAAGTACGTTGAATTTTTTTGTTCATCTTCTGATTCAATATTCCAAAAAGAATCTTCTTTTTCTTTTAATCCCTTTAACAAAAAAATAAAAAATAAAATTAATGAAACCGAGAATATTATTGCTATAATATACAAACTCTTCATAAATTTACCAGCCTAAAAATAACATTTTAAATCTTATTGCAATTCTTTTTAGAAAAGAGGATGTTTTTCTAAAAGATGCGCAAGATTCGCCTTTACACATATAGCGGTCTGAATAACGGCAGTAATTTGTGTATTGGCTAAAAATTGAAGGGTCATCGTAATAACGACAACTTTTGCATGATTCATATCTCATTTTTTATTCCTCGATTGACCTTTTTATATCTTGCATAATTGAGTTAAATTTACGTGAATAGGAATTTATTATTGATCTTGTTTTAAATGTCCGAAGAGTTTTCATTTCATTTTTCTTACATTCAATAACAAATTTATCTATGTCTATTTTGTTAAAATTAAATTTTGAAATGCTTTCAATAGAAGCACATCCTGTAATCATTATTGCGATAATTGTTGGTAATAATTTTCTTAAAATAGTTTTCATTTTAATACCTCTTTTTTATTTTGAATTTTCTTTCCAGAAATAGTTCATAATTCTTACATCAGTTTCTTCGCACAAAAGTTGGCCCCAATCTGAATCAAAGAATCTTATATCTTTATCAAGATATGCCTGTTTTACAATAGCAAACATTAAAAGCTTATATGGGTCTTTATTTTTTCGCATTTTTTGTTATGCCTCCTTTTTATTTTTCTTAAAATTCCCAAAATTACACTTGCAAAAAGTATTAAAATTGCTAACAGAACCGCAACAGCTAAAAAATACAAAACAAAAAAAACACCAATTCTAACAAGTGTAAAAACAGCTATTTCCAATTTAATCTCCTCCTTTTTTTATATTTCTAACCGTTTCAAATTTAGGTACAAAGCCACCTTGAATGTCATATCCATTGTCTAAAAAGGTAGAATCATCTATTATTATTCTTTCAATAATTCCATCTTTTATTCTTATTTCTACAGTTGCATTTGTATAACCAGAAACCCTAAAATAATCTCGGTAATTCAAATAACCGTCTACCTTTACAGAAGAGTATTTCTCAAGTTCTTTAGGTGCCTTATCTCCTGCATGTAAAATTTCTTTTCTAGGAAAGCATCTTTCTATGGTTGAAACACAACTTAAAGAACTTCCTATAAAACTTAAAACAAAAAAAATTAAAAGGTTTATCTCAATTTTTTTGTTTAACTTCATTCATATTTCTCCTTTGTTAAATTACCTTAAATTCTGAATAAATTTTGTTACATTCCTCTTTGTATAGAGCCAAGTTTCTTTCATTATCAGAAAACCTATGTCCTAATACAATTTTTTCAAACAATGATTTAATTTTTAAATTCATTGCTGTTTTACGTTCTTCTGTCATATTAAAAATATTTTTATACAATTTAATTTCTTTTTCGTCGTTCTTTTTCATATTAGGTAAATGACAAGTAGGACAGTCAGAAAAATCATACGCAGACCGTCTTGTTCCACAAACAGGACAAATACAAGTAGGGGTTTGATTTTTTTCATTCTGAGTCGCAATTTCTTTTGATTGCATTTTATATTTACCAAATGCGTATTCTTTTGCAGCAAATTTGTAAAAGTAATTTTCAGGTGAAGAAGCATTACAATGGTCTTTACAATACTTATATGCCCATTTTAGATATGATTCTAATTCACTTTCTTGTAGATTTACTTTTTGAGATTGAGTTAAAATTTCAGAATAAAAATTGTCTGAAAACGGTAGAGTAGTGGTATTAAAAATATTTTTTAATAATAAAATTATTTTAGAAGTTGCTGTTGTTTTTTCAGAATTTTTATCATTTTCGTTATTATCAACAGCAACTTTATTTTTAAATTTATTGTTAACTATATTATTATTTGGCAAATTGCCAATCGTGACGTTAGACATTTTGCCAATCGTAACGATTGACTTTTTGTCTAACGTGGAATTGTTTACGTTAGACATTTTGCCAACCGTCGTATCATTAGACATTTTGTCTATTGTGTTGTTATTATTTTGTTCAGAAACGTTTTTTGTATTTTCATTTGTTGTTTTTATTTCTACATTAGAGTCTATATATAAAGTTTTTTCATTTTCATTTAAGTTTCGTATAACTGGTTTCCCATCAATAAAATCAACGTTTGAGATGTATGTACAATATTTTACGCAACCAACTGCATTATATGTTTTTCCTGTTTTAATATTTGTTTTCTTAAATATATTTTCTTTTCTTAAAAGATTTTGTTCTGTAAGTTCTTTTAATATCTTTTGAATTCTTGTAATGTCAGAATCTAAAAAATTTGCAATCCATTCAAGACCACCATCGTAAGCCTTGCCATTTTGAGTAAATCCGTAAATAATTGCAAACACATCTCGTTTTAGACCCTTTAATTGTAGGTCTTTTGTCATCCAGCGAAATGTAATAAAATAATTACAATAGTCTTCATTGTGAATTGCTTTTTCCATATTTTTTTTCTCTCTTTTATTTCTTTCTTTCGCCATTTTCCCAATATTGCTTTTCAGTAAAATCATTGGTAATAATTGCAGGTTCCCCATTGTCGCGGTGAATTTTATTTTGTCGCCAATATTCAATATGACCTTCACCCTCAATAGCGGGCATAGCTTTTATAAACTTGCCATTTTCATCAAAAATGTCGCCATCTAAAAATCCATCTCTTAAACGAATTATTGTTTTTTTATCACTTAAAAAATGAGTTCCATCTGATAAAATATTCCCATTTTCATCGTGAAATTTTGTATCTGTTTGGTTAAATCCGATTGCTAAACTAGTCATTAATCCACTTCCTTTATTTCATATTCGTCACGAACTTGGACTAAAATACCTTCAATCCAATCTTCTTCATGTGTTCCAAAATCTGAAATAACCGCTGGTTGACCGTTTGGAAAACCTTTAGACCAATATTCAGTTCCGCCATATTCGTATTCGATTGCAGGAAGTCCGTCTCCATCTATAAAACCATCTTTGAAACGCATAACAGAATTGTCACTCATTGTATGAGTTCCATTTACAGGATTTCCGTTTTCATCTAAAAAACAAATGCCTATTCCTTGTTTTCCTCTAGTTTTTGAAAAATTAATATCATGTGTATTCAATACGTTTACCATGAATCTCCTCCAAGTAACACTTTTTCTTCTGCTTCTAATAGAAGTTTTTGTAAGAACACTAAAAGTTCTTCACTTTCTGTTTTGGGCATATTAAATGCTTCTGGAATAACAAAAAGTCTTAATGCTTTTACATCTTCTTTTTTTAGTTCTATTGTAATTTTTACTTTTTCCATATTTTTCTAACCTTCTATCTGATAATTTTTTTTACCAGATAGAAAAATTATTGATTAAAAGAAATCTGCTCCCTCTTGCCATTCAATATCCGTTGTCTGCTGCGCTTCAGCTGCATCGGTTGCTGTTGCTATAGGTTCTGTTAGCGTTCCTTCCTGCGATACTGGTTGAGATTGATTTTTGCCAGATGTCGCTCCAAGTAATTGAATATCATCAATTTCAATCACCAGTTGAGAATGCTTTTTCCCTTCTGTTTCATATCTTTGTTGAAAGATATGCGAGTCAATAGAAACTAATGTTCCTTTTTTTAAATAAGGAAAAAGATTTTCCCCGCGGCTTCCCCATAATGATGCGTTCAAGAAATTTACATAATCTTTTTTTGAACGATAAGTGTTATTGCAAAGAACTAAATCAACTTTTGTTGTGTTATTTGCGCCTACCTGAGTTTTTACTGCATCACGACCAAGTCTTGCTGTAAAAACAAATTTGTTTAAGTCAGACATTTAAGCCTCCTTGTCTTTTTATAATTACCTTTTTAGGTTTTAAACTGTAATAAGTGTTTATAAAGTGTAAAAAACTTCTATAATCTTTTATAAAATTCTTAATAAAAATTTCTTCACCTTTTATTAAATCAAATTGTTTTTCATATTCTGTATGGTCAAATTCTAGTAAGTTTCTTAATAATTCAGTTTTGTTTTTTGATAAACTACTTTTGTTTGCACCTTTATCTAACAAAAAGTATTTCTTTTTTAGATATATAAAGATAGGAAATATTTTTTTTGGAAGAATAAAGTAATCTTCTTCTTTTTTTTCAAAAATACTTTTTCCAGCACAAGCAAGAATAAAAGCAATTTCTTCTTTATTTACTTCAAAATATTCAAGTGAAAATTTATATTTTTCTATAAATTCTTTTGAAATTTTATTTATTTCATCTATCTCAGTTTGTGAAACAGAGTTCAAAAAAACTGCGTATGTAAATAAAGCTGTTGATTTTAATTTGAAATATTTTCTTTTCATATTTACCTACCTATTTTTTTATTTAAAACATTTTTTGCTGATGGCTATCCAAATATTTATTCCAAATATCATCAAATAATTTTTGGTGATAAGATTTCCTTTTATTTTGCAAAATCTGTTTTATATTTTTTTCTGCCTGTTTTTCTGTATATAAAACAGCAGAATATTCATCTTTTTTAATAAACCAATCACTAGAAATCGAAAAAAGCTGGCCGTTTGTACTATTTGAATATTTATACATACATTGCCACGCATTGTTTTTAGAAACTTTCTTATAAATAAAATCAATGCTTTCATTTTCTGATAATGATGAATTTATAGTTGTAGAAATTTTCATAAGCTCTCCTTATCTGAAATATGCGTAGATAGTCACTTCGTTCTGGACATCTTTTCCGCTCACAATGTCCTTGACCTCCACGTAGTCCGCAGTATGGTCAATGTCAAAGTCATCGATGAATGCTTCAACATAAATCTCTGCGTCATCAGACAAGTCTTTCAATGAATCAAGAAGCTGCTTTTTTGTCATATAGTGCTCTCCTTAGTTTTCCGAATCTCTCTCGTCAACATAGAAGTCCATGTACGGCGACAGTTCAACAATCATCTTGCGACCGCATTTTGGACACGTGCATCGCCATTCTGTTGGTTCGCTACAGACTGTTCCCATTTCATCAGCATCTATCGACTGGTCATCATCAAGAAAGTCCTCAAAGTCGCCTATATATCCGCATGTCTCGTCATTTGTGCACCGGACGGTTGCGTGCTTTAGCTCGTAATCATCTATCATAATCATTATTCTTTCTCCAGTGGCTCGTCGTTGGCACTTTTATTGCCGTCAGAAATCCCAAACGCTTTGTAGATTTTTACAACTGAAAAATCAGCAAACTTTTCATTATTACGCAAATCATCAGCGGATTTTCCGCTTTCAATTTCGCTTAAAATGTAGTCGTAGATTTCGTAAGCTAAATCGCTTCCTTTTTTAAGTCCTTCTTCCAAGCCTTCCTTTCTTGCTGATTCAACTTGAATGTTCTTTTCTTTAATCCAGCGGTCTGTGTCATCTTCTGGATGGACTGTGTAAGAAGGACGCTCGATTCCGTCTGAATGATTAAAGGCTAGGGGAGCAGGGGATTCCGAATTATCAGAAAGAGCATCGGATAGATTTTCTTCATCAGATTCTTTTTTCTTATTTTTCTTTGGCATATTTTCTTCTGCTTTTTTTGCTGCAGCAGAAATACTTATTTTATTATTTTTTACAGCATCTATAGTTTCTTCATCACCATACTTAGCAATAGTTCTTGCACGTTTTACTGTTGAAGGCGAGATACCAGCTTCTTTTGCAATTACATCAACTTCCCGACCTTCGCCATATTCTAAATCCAATTTTTGACCAGATATTGCAAATATTTCTGCCGCAGTCATATTTCTGCGGTCAAACTGACGATGTTTTGCATATTCAATAGCCTCGTCTAAAGATGAAAAATTCTTTTCAACAACAGGGATTTCAAAGAAATTATCATTTCCTTCATCTGCAAGTTCTTTTGCAACTTGCAATCGAGTGTTTCCATCTACACAAAAGATTTTTCCATCTTTTTTCCATACAACAATAGGTTCTGCTTCGTCAAATCCTATTGTTTCCATAGATTTTTTTATATTTTCAAGAACTTGTTCTTGTCTAGGAAACATTTGTGATAATTCATCAAGTTGTAAAATGTCTTCTATATCAGTTATTTTACAAACTGTTTTTGTGCCAGTGTTAAGACTTGCTATTTCTTTTGAAACATGAATCATAATTTTTCTCCTTTACTTAAATGATTTCCGGTCGTGGTAAAGTAATGTTTTCACCAACAGATTTTGAAATGAAAAATTGAGCAAGATTTAAAACAGCATTATAAAGTGCTGGATTTTGAACACATTTTTTTTGCTTTGTTTCTGACAAATTCATAAATCTGTCTTTAATTTTTTTCATATCTTTAGTCCATGGAAACCATGTATCTTTAGGAGTGAATTTTTCTTCTGGAATTCCCAATCCGTGAATAAACGCATCTATGTAATCTTTTTGTTCACCTGTTTGTGCATTTTCATAACGGTGATTATAACCATTAAGAAGAACATACCAGTTATCATATTTAGAAGTTTCAAGTTTTAGCATTTCGGAAATGAATAAAGCAGCATCTCCAGAGTCTGCTTCAAGAAAGGCTGGTGATAAAATCATATCTGCAGCATTTTCTGCATTTATGACCATATTTGTATAGGAAGGTTCCGTGTCAAAAATTACAAAGTCAATTTCTTTGGAAGATAACGTTTGTACCATTCTTTTTAAGCAAAACATATCACTCATTCCGCGATAATTAGCAAGTTTTCTACTTGAAGGAATTATTTTTATTCCGTCAATTCTTGCAGAATCAAAGGCGTATTCTAAAAGGTCAAAATCTTCGTCATCTACAGAAGAAATTGCTTTTGCAATATTTTTTCGTGTTCGTGCAAGCTTTGCATCCTCTGGATTTAGATGGTAAGCAGTTGTGGAGTTGTTATAGTCTAAGTCAATTTCGACAACTTTAAATCCGATTCTTGCAAGAGCATTTCCTAAAAGTAATGTAAGGCGAGTTTTTCCAACGCCACCTTTGTTTTGTACAACAGATAAAACTGTTGGTAATTTATTTGCAAGTTTTTCTCGATAATAACTTACAAATTTTGACATTTCATCATTTTTTGATGCTGACATAATTGCTAAATTTTCCATAGCAAAACTCCTTAAATTCACCAGAGATAAAAAAAATTAACTCTGGTTCTACATCTTTTTTGATGTAAAAAAATATTTTGAAAGAAACTACGTTTCTTAAAATTTTAAAATTTACTATTTATTCTCTTGCCTGATAAAAAATCAAAATAAATAGTAAAAAAAACGCTCCTGATTTAAGTGCATAAAAGCACTAAACCAAGAGCGTTTAGAAAATTCAGTGAAAAAACTAGGAGTTTAAAAACACTGAAAAGGTTCTATATTTTTAAAGTTTTTACACAAACCTTAAAAAGACAATGTTATAAAAGAAATAAATATAAAAAATCTGTCATCAAATCATTGTTCTTTTATGCACATAAGTTACGTCCTATAATGTGTATTCTGTCTACCAAAAGTAAATAGCAAATATCTT
>CAZJOU010000059.1:0-10757 GCA_964547685.1 uncultured Treponema sp.
CGACGAAATTATGCATACAGAAAACTTCGCTGAATCATCAGAATATTTTAGCTGGGAAAGATACTTTTTTAAATTTTTAACGCAACAGACATCTTCGTTGCAATATGCAAAATATAGTAAAGAAAAACTGAATAATTGGTATACCGAAGAGCCTGCGGTGACGAAGATTTTGTCGGTGATGAAGGCGGTGGGAATTTAGTAGAAAGTAGGTTAAAAACATTGGAAAATTTTATAAAGGACTAAACAATAGGCTTTATCTTTTAAAAGAGTTAATCAAAACAAAAGGTAAAATTGTCGGAAAGAAAAATATTTACAAAACTTTTTCCCCATCTTGGCGAAGCCAATAGAAAAGAACTTCAGAATTTAAATAAAAGAAAGCATATTTCAATTAAGCTTTCCAATTTTTTAACTTATGCCTATAAATCTGCTTCGATATATGGAACAAAAAGAAATAAAACATCAAGTGTTAAAGTATTGGAAACATATACAAAAATTTCTAGATGATTATACATAACTTCCCCCTAAACATTTACATTCTCTACGACTCCGCTTCCGATGAAGCTCAAAAAATATATGAATACATCTACAAATTGCTTTGCAGAGATTCTGACAAACCATTAGAAAGCGGAATTTGTATTCCTATCTATCGTTGTACTAACAGCGGTGAAAACAAAATTGCAGATATTGATTATGACAAAGCAGACTTGAACATTGTAATTGCTCTTGTGGATTTGTTTATGTACAGTTCTCAAGAATGGGAGAATTTTGTACAAAAAGTTTTAGAAAAAAGTCAGACGCCTCATAGCAATGTAAAATTTTTGTCGGTTGCATTGACTAATTATGCGACGGATTTTGCAGGACTTGGCAGAATAAATATTATAAAATACGGTGATAATAATATCTTTAAACATAAAAGTGATTTTGAAATTCGACTATATGACTTCGTAATTTCTGTTCTTAAGCGAAAAACAAATGAGCCTTTGCAGATATTTATTAGCCATGCCAAAAAAGATGGAAAAGAAAAAGCAGATGAGTTGAAATCTTATATTGCGATGAACACAAAACTGCAATATTTTTATGACGCAAATTCAATAAAAGATGGAACAGATTTCTTTTATGTTATCAATAAAAACGCAGAAAATTCTTTGCTGGTTGTTTTAAATAGCGATTCTTACAGCGAAAGAGATTGGTGTCAACGAGAAATTATTGTTGCGAAGGATGCTGATTGTCCAATTGTTTTAGTCGATTTAATTAATGGTACAGTGGCAAGGTCTTTTCCTTATCTAGGAAACATTCCATGGATTGCTTACAAAGACGGCGACTGGGAAAATGTGTTAAAACTGCTTTTGCGTACTGCACTTAGTTTTGCATATCAAAAAGCATTTTTAAAATACATTGCCCATAAACGGAACTATAAAGACTGTAAAATATTGCCATGCGCTCCGGAAGTCTTTACTGCAAGCAGAATAGCAGAGGATAACGTGTTGTATCCAGAACCGCCATTAGGCTTTGCTGAAAAAAAGTTGCTGCAAAATCGTTACCCTTGCAAAAGATTTTATACGCCATCAGTTTATTCTGAATCTGACGACCCTATTCTTAAAGATAAAAGAATTGCAGTATCTGTTTCAGACTCAGAAGATTCAAATAAAAACGGAATTTCAAATCTGCTTTTACACGATTTAATAATGGAACTTGCACGATATATCATTATAAATGACGGAACTCTTGTTTATGGCGGGGATTTACGAAAAGAAGGTTTTACTCAAAGTTTTAAGGATATAGCGAGAAATTACAAAGAGCAGACAAGAACAGAAAGTTCAAAAACTTTCTTTACAAATTATTTTGCCTGGCCAATATATTTGGAAATTAAAGATAATAAGGAAATTCTTGCAGATTTTAAATATTCAAGAGTTAAAACGGTATTTGTCGATCCGCCCAAAATGGATGGGCTGGATAAAGGAAAATATTTAAAGCCTAATACCTTTGAGCATAAGACAATATGGGCAAAATCTCTGAAAAAAATGAGGCAAGAAAAAGAGCGAAATACAGATGTGATAATTATCGCTGGTGGAAAGAAAAGTGGCTTTAAAGGATTTATGCATGGAATTCTTGAAGAATTCATAACAGCTGTAAATATGGGACATCCTATCTATCTTCTTGGCGGCTACGGTGGAATGGCTGAACTCATTACAGAAGTTTTAGATAAAAATTTAAAATTGCTTGATTTTAAAGAAAAACTCTTTGAAGATAAAAATTATAAAGAATTTTTTGACCATTACAATGAGGAATCCCTTGATAAAATAAATCTTGATAATGTCTATTCAACAATAAAAGAAAACAAGTGTCTTGTAAATAAAGGACTTTCTGACGAGGAACAAAGAACCTTGATGTATTCCAACAATATAATTGAATCAGTTGAGCTTGTGTTTAAGGGGCTGAAGGAGATTCTTTAAATTTATGTACAGAGCATTCAATTTAAAAAATATTTCTTTTGAAAAACAATATGAAGAAGAATTATTGAATCAGTACAATCAACAGTATGAAAATGATTGTAAGAAAATTCGCAAAAATATCGAGGACTTTGTTCTTTCAGACAAAAGTTTGAATGGCTCTGCTCTTCAAGATGCTTTCTTTCCAACGGGCTTTTCACCCGATGTTTTTATTTCTCATTCTCATGAAGATGAAAATTTTGCAAAAGCGTTTGCTCAATATCTGGAAGATTCTTTTGGAATAAAAAGTTTTATCGATTCAACAGTTTGGGGTGGATTCAAAGAATTACAAGATTCTTTAGATAACTATTTTATAAAAATGCAAGGACGCAATTATACTCGTGCTGACCAATATAGAGTAATTTCACATGTTCATCTTATGCTTAACGCTGCCTTGATGCAAATGCTTGACAGATGCGAGGCTTTTTTCTTGCTGAATACTCCGCAGGCAATAACAATTGATGATTTAATTGGAGATTCAACGTATTCACCATGGATATTTTCTGAGATTGGAATGTTTCATCTGATAGAAAAACATAAGCCACAGCGCACGGTTCAAGAGTCATATTTTTCAGCAAGAATAAAGCAAAAAGTTGATTTTACAGATTTTACTCTGCTTACGAATGATGACTTAATAGAATGGAAAAAATGTAAAAATCAATATTTTATGCAAAATATATTAGCCTTAGACATTCTATATGATATAAAACCATTAAAAAAGGATGGAAAGAATTTATGATAAATCTAGATACTTTGTTTGGGAATACAAGTTCGTTGCGCCACAAGTGTTTTATAAGTTATCACCATGCTAATGATCAAGTGTATAAAGATAGATTTGTAAAACTTTTTGACAATGCAGCAGATGTGTTTATCGATAAATCTGTCGGCGATGGCGATATTGACGACAACTGCAAAACAGAAACCATTCGGCAAAAAATACGAGATGACTATTTAAGCGATTCTACTGTAACAATAGTTTTGATTGGAAAAGAAACTTGGAAACGAAAGTATATAGATTGGGAGATTAGTTCAAGTATTCGGGATACAAAAAACAGTTCACGCTCTGGATTGCTTGGAATATTTTTACCTACGCATCCTGATTATGGAAAAGAGAAATATAATCCATACATAATGCCGCCTCGTTTATATGATAATGCAGAATGCAGTTTTGCCGTTTTACATGATTGGTCTGAAAATCCTACAATCATTCAGAAATGGATAGATGAAGCGTTTAATCGGAAAGATAAAATAAATCCGGATAATTCAAGACCGCTTTTTGGTTATAATAGAACTACTGATTCTTGGCAAGATTAAGTAAAAGTTAAGAGATATTTTTTTTAGGAACGGTTAGGAAAGCAATTTTATCGAGAAAGCAATTTGCGTCAACAATTTATGAATTTTTCTGCAACTAGTTCGGAAAGTGCAAGGCTATTGTTGAATGAATCAACAATGATTAAAAGTCATTATGATTTTTTCTTATCTCATAGTTCTTCAGATAGAAATGTTGCATACAGTTTGTATAAAGAATTAATTAATAAAGATTTTGTTGTTTTTATGGATATTATAGATGAAAGGAATACTAATATTGAACAAATTGCATCAAATCTGAAAAATGCAATGAATAAATCAACTTATATTTTATATCTTCATAGTCATAATGCTCAAAAATCAAGATGGACTCCATAGGAAATAGGATATTTTGATGCAAAAAAAGGCAAAGATAAGGTTTTTATAATGCCAACGCTCGATGATAATAAAAGCATCGCAACATATGAAGGTCAAGAATATCTGCAGGCATATACAGAACTTGGAGTTGATTATCTTGAAAATTTAAAATCAAAAGCATATTAAATTTAATCTCGAAAAACTTTTTTTATAAGGTTTTATGTTTTGATAAAACTAATCCACACTATTCTAAATACACTACGGAATTTTGTAATATTCATGATTCTCTAATTCGTTGAATATAAAATATGTCTACTCAACTTTCAATAAAAAAGAACGCATTGCTGAATATTTTTCGGACATTGCTATCCATAGTTTTTCCGCTAATTACATTTCCCTATGCTACAAGAATTCTTTTGCCAGAAGGAATTGGAAAAGTTCAATTTGCATCTGGAATAATATCTTACTTTGTTATGATTGCCGACTTGGGAATCGGAACTTATGGAATTAGGGAAACTGCAAAAAAAACGTAATGATAAAGAATCTTCTTCAAAGATTATAAATTAAAACGTTTAAGGAAGATAAATCTATGAAACGCATAATAACCTACGGAACATTTGACTTATTGCATTACGGACACATAAACCTTCTGCGGCGTGCAAAGGCTTTGGGCGACTATCTTATTGTGGGGCTTTCAACCGACGAGTTCAACTGGAATGCAAAGCATAAAAAATGCTATTTTTCCTACGAAAAACGCAAGCAACTTTTGGAAGCAATCCGCTATGTTGATTTGGTAATTCCAGAAGAAAACTGGGAACAGAAAAAAAACGATGTGGAGCTTTACAAAATCGACACTTTTGTTATGGGCGACGACTGGAAAGGAAAGTTTGATTTTTTGAAAAATCAATGCGAAGTTGTGTATTTGGAAAGAACGCCAGAAATCAGCACAACGCAGATAAAGCGGGATTTGAATCAGAAATTTAATGGGGGGGGGTACAAACGTCTAGATAAATTTGCTTTCCTTCAACGAAGGAGAGCGGCATGAAAGATTTATCTTTACAAAAAAAGGCTGTGATTGTAGGCGGAAGCAATGGAATCGGATTTTCAATAGCACAAAAACTTTCGAAAAAAGGCTACGCTGTCAATATTCTCGACAAGGCAAAACCTGCAAAGGAAATTGCAAATTCGTCCTATACATACTGTAATTTGCTGGATTTTTCTGATGACTTATTTTCAGGACTTGCCAAAGACGAAAGCATAGAAGTTTTGATGATTACAGCAGGCTTTGGAAGAGTATGCGGCTTTGAGTTTGTCCATCCTGCTGAGATTCAAAATATGATGCAGGTGAACTCCGTTGCCGTTATGAAAATAATCCGTTTTTTCTATGAACGGATAAAAAGCAAAAAGGCTTTTTACTGCGGCGTAATGGGGTCAATTGCAGGGCTTGTCAGCTCTCCAATGTTCTCTGTTTATGCGGCTTCAAAGGCAAGTTTATGCCGTTTTATTGAAAGCGTGAACATTGAGCTTGAAATTTCGGGCATAAAGAACAGAATCCTGAATGTTTCTCCTGGCTCCATAAAAGGAACGAAGTTCAACGGCGGAGAAAATGATTTTTCAAAGACAGACGGACTGGCTTCACAGATCATCGAGAAACTTTTTGCGTCAGAAACTTTGTTCATCCCTGAGTATGACGAGGTTTATAAAAAAGTAATAAAAGATTATCAGTCTGATTCACATGCTTACGGGCTTCATAGTTATGAGTACAAGCTGAAGTCCGGACGGGTTAGAAATGAGCGGAAAGTAAAAATCGGATATTTGTCTGGAACGTTCGACCTTTTCCATGTGGGGCATTTGAATCTGCTCCGCCGTGCAAAAGAGCAGTGCGACTATCTTATTGTCGGTGTTCACAAGGACGCTTCTCATAAAGGAAAAACAACATTCATTCCGTTTGAGGAGAGGAAAGCCGTTGTTGCTTCTTGCCGCTATGTTGACAAGGTTGTCGAATCATGCAGAGAGGACAGCGACGCATGGAACTTATGGCACTATGACAGGCTTTTTGTCGGAAGCGACTACAAAGGAACAGAACGTTTTGCACGCTATGAAAAATTTTTTGAAGATAAGAATGTGGAGATTGTCTATTTCCCTTACACGAATGAAACAAGCAGCACTCAGCTTAGAGAAATTATAGACAGAGATTTGAGGAAGAAAAACTGATGTTTTTCAATCGTAAAATTGGAGAAAACGAAAAGACTCTCGCAAAAAACACGTTCTGGCTCTACGTGATGCAGATTTCAAGCTATGTGTTTCCGTTCTTCACGTTTCCGTATCTTACCCGCGTGCTTGGACCTAGTAACTACGGAATTGTGGTTTTTGCGAACGCGGCGATGACATATTTTCAAATGCTTTTGGAATTTGGTTTTATTCTTTCTGCGACAAGCGAGATTTCCTTAAATCGAGATGATTCAGAAAAAGTCCGCAAGATTACTTTCAGCGTGCTTTTGGCTAAATTTGTTCTTGCAATTCTTGGAGCATTGATTCTTGTAATTTGCCTTTTGTTTGTGGAAAAGTTTAGAGAAAATTCATTGTATTTTATACTTTCATATTTTGGAACTTTTTTGACGATTTTTCTTCCAGACTTTCTTTTCCGTGGAATCGAGAAGATGAGTATTTTGACTTATCGCGTTCTGCTTTCAAAACTTGTCTACACAATCTGCATTTTCGCATTTATTCATAAGAATGCTGATTTTATTTTTGTTCCAATCGCTACAATTTTATCAAACATCGCAGCAATCATTCTCACTTGGATTGAAATCATCAAAAAATTGAAAATTTATCCTGTCAAAGTAAAGATTTCAGAAATTTTCAATGAACTTAAAAATTCCTCCGTGTTTTTTCTTTCAAGAATTGCAGTGAGCATGTACCAGACGCTGAACACTGTTCTTTTGGGATTTAGATTTCCTTCTGCAGAGCTTGCAAATTACGGAGCGGCGAACAATCTTGTATCGGCTGGGAGAAGCCTACTTTCGCCGATTTCTGACAGCATTTATCCGTATATGGTAAGAAACAAGAATTTCCGCCTTGTAAAAAAACTGATTTTAGTTTTAGAGCCGCTCATAATCGCAGGCTGCGTTCTTCTTTATTTTATCGCACCGTGGTTTATCAGAGTGTTCTGCGGAAAAGGGTATGAAAACGCAGTTCCAATTTTCCGTGCGATGCTTCCGCTGATTGTGATTTCACTTCCGACTTATCTTTTCGGTTATCCGCTTATGGGCGCGCTTGGAATCATCAAAATTGCGAACCTTAGCGTGATAATAGGCTCTGTCTTTCACGTGACGGGGCTTTTCGCTTTGTACTTTGCAGGATTTCTTTCGTTTGTTCCAGTTGCACTTTTGACTTTTGCAACAGAAATTGTTGTGTTTGCAATTAGGTTTGTGTGCGGAATAAAGAAATTGAAAATAAGAAATCTTCAAGGAGAAAAAAATTGATAAGTAAACGAAAAAGAAATTTGTCGCTTCCTGTAAAGATTGTTCGGCGAGCATTTATAAGTTTTTTTGAGCTGCTTTCACTTCCTCTTTACTATCTGATTGGAATTTTTCCTCGTAACGAAAAACTTTGGATTTTTGGCGCATGGCTCGGTCAGCGTTATTCGGACAACTCAAGAGCATTTTTCGAATATGTGAACAAAAATCATCCTGAAATAAAAACTGTCTGGATTTCGCGCAATAAAGATGTTGTGAAAACGCTCCATGAAAAAGGCTTTAACGCATGTTCGTCAACTTCGCTTCGGTTTATTCTATATGCACTTCGAGCTGGAAAAGTCTTTACTTCAACTGGCGGCGAGTTCAGCCTATATTTTTTGAACGGTTCTGAACATTATGCTTTGTGGCACGGAATGCCGCTAAAGAAGATTTTGAATGATGCTGTAATATCGGGTGGTGAAGAAACTAAAATCGGATTTAGAGCAAAATGTATTCATGCATTGCAAAATCTTTTCCCATGGAGAATTTTCCTTAAACAAAAGAAACTTTTTACAGAGACAAACTCTGACTTTTTTGTTCCATTTCTGATTTCCGCTTTTGGATTACCAGAGGGGAAAATTCTTCGAACTGGCTCACCAAGAACAGACAATCTTTTTGTGCATAAAAAAGAAAAATTAATTGAAGAAATTCATGAGAAATTTCCTAGTGAAAAAATAATACTTTATATGCCAACTTACCGTACAGCAGAATGGACAGGACAAGTTTTTAATCCATTTGATGAAAACTATGGGTTTGACTTGGAGGAATTTTTTACGGTTCTAGAGCATCATAAAATTGTGTTTGTTTATAAGCCACACTTTTATGATGCAAATTTTATAAAAAATATAAGTAATAAAAATCCAGAAACGTTATCACGTTTTATAACTGTGGACGACCGTGATTATGACGAGCTTTACAACTTTGTGGGACAAGTTGATATACTTGTAACTGACTATTCAAGCATATACTTTGATTTTATCGCAACAAAGAAACCTGTGATTTTGCTTCCATTCGACTATGACTTTTACATAAAATATGCACGTGGGCACTACTTCGATTACTATGAAAACATGGAAGGAGTAAAAGCTAAAAACTGGCAGGAATTCTACAAGATTCTTGAAGAAAAATCTTACGCGCCAGTGAGCGAGGAAACTCACTGTAAGTTTGCGGAATATGTAGATGGAAAAGCGTGTAAGAGATTGTGGGAAACAATAAAATCCTAATTTTCAGGAGTCTAATATATGAAGATCTGCTTTATATCAAAAGATTATTCTTACAACGGTGGCGGAGAGCGTATGCTTTGCAATCTTGCAAATGAATTTGTAGCAACAAATGATGTGACAACCGTTTCTTTTGATTTTTCTGAAAAAAAGCCTCTTTATGCACTTGATTCAAAAATAAAATTTGTGAACTGTGAAATCAAAAGGCGGAAAATTAACTTTTTTACAAAATATGATTACATCAAATATATAAAAAATCATATAGATTTTTTTAATTCTTTTGATGCAGTTATTGGAGTCGGAATTATTTGCAATCTTGTGCTTGCTTACTGTGCTCCAAAGATGAAATGCAAAACAATCGGCTGGGAACATTTTTGTTACTCTGGCACACCTTTATATCAGAAGTTTTTGCGGAAACTGCTATTTAAAAAACTTTCATTTGTTGTAATCTTGACAAACACAGATTTGTCAAAATATCAGAAATTAAATCAAAAAACACAAGTTATCTATAATTTTACAAATATGACCTTTCGAAAAAATCCGAACTTGAAAAGCAAACAGTTTTTGTTCGTTGGTCGTCTTTCTGACCAAAAAGGATTTTTTGACTTGCTCAAAATCATCAAAGATTTTTGCAGGATAAATTCTGATTGGACTTTTAGAATTATTGGAAACGGAGAGTACAAAGAAAAACTTGAAAAATTCATCACAGAAGAAAAAATGCAGAACCGCGTGAAGTGGTCTTTGGTTTCGCAAGATGTTCAATTTGAAATGGAAAATTCAGCATGTCAAATTTTGACTTCAAATTATGAAGGCTTACCGATGGTTCTAATTGAGGCACAGACTTGTGGTTTGCCTATCGTTTCATTTGATACAGAAACAGGCCCGAAAGAAATTGTGGAAGATGGAAAGACTGGATTTATTATTAAAAACAATGATAGAAAATCGTTTATTGATGTTATGTTGAAAATTTCTGAAGATAAAATTGATTTAAATGCATTTTCTCATGCTGCAACTGAACATAGTAAAATATTTTCAAAAGAGAGCATTCTTCCTCAATGGGAAAAATTATTGTCTAAATAACTGACTTGCAAATTATATGCTATTAAAACTTATAAAAAAATATATTGTAGAAATACTGTTCGTTTTTATGTTGTCTCTCTGCTTTTTTAGATTCAAAGCAGTTTCGGCATTGCATTTGGGCGGTTTTCTTTTTACTTTTTTTGTTTTCATCATTGTTTTTATGAAAAGCAGGGTAACAGTTTCTTACTCAATACTGTGCTGGCTGATAAGTATTCTGATATTGGGTTCTCTTTCTTATTTGTTGTCAGAAAATCCGTCTAATCTTTCTCTTGTTTATTATTTAATGAATTACTCATTGCCAGTGCTTTATGTGTTCATTACCGATTCAATAGTCAGAAATCTGTCCTTTGAAAAAATTATATCTATCCTAAAAAAAATGTTGTCGCTCGTTCGCTTGTATTTATTTATTGAATTACTTGTAAGGCTTTTTGTGCTTTCTTCTAAATACTTGTTAACAAGAGATTTCATAGGATTGTATTTTAATTTAAAGTTGTCATCTTTTGCTTATTCTGACTGCAATTTTTTAGGACTATTTGTCTTGTGGATTTTTTGTCTAACTTTGTATCTTTATAATTTGACAAAAGACAAGATATTCAAAAAAGAATCTCATTATTTAATATTTTTTGGTATTACATCCATGTCAAGAAGCGTAATGCTAAGTATTCTTGCAGTTAAATATTTGATGTTTTTGTATAGGAAATATAAGAAAGGTCATTTTGTATTTCTTATGGCGAATATCATAGCAGTTCCTTTTTCTATAATGTTGCTTTACAACTTTTTGCTAA